>JBIKOF010000118.1:0-5850 GCA_044358205.1 Gammaproteobacteria bacterium
CGTCAGTCCGAAATGATTGAGGTCGGCGATTTTCTTGGGGTTGTTGGTGAGCAACCGGAAGGGTCGATCACCCACGAAATGGTGGAGCAGTGCCGCAGCGTCGGAGAAGTCGCGCGAATCATCCGGCAACCCGAGGGTGCGATTGGCCTCGTAGGTATTCTCGCCGGCATCCTGCAGCAGATAGGTCGCGGCCTTTGCCCACAGCCCAATTCCCCTGCCCTCGTGCCCGGACATGTAAACCATCAGGCCACCGCTCGGGGAGGCATGCATGCGATGCATGGCGCTCACGAATTGCGGACCGCACTCGCAACGCTGCGACCCGAACACATCGCCTGTCATGCAGCTGGAATGGACCCGTACCAGCGGCTCGGGTGCACTGAGGGCATCGCCCACCACCAGTACGCTGTTCACCGCCATGCTGGAGGCAAGCATGGCGAAGAACTGCTGTCCCCCCTGCTCACGCAGATCTCTCGCCAGCCCTTCGACCTTGGCGAGTTCAGTGCTACGCACGGTGGCATACCACTGCACGGTGAATTGTTGATCATCCAGCGACACCGGCAGCGGAATGGGGCCGAGCACATTGATGGCGAGTTCACCCTCCGGAGGCGGTTGGTCGATGGGCAGTCGATGCCCTTGGCGATCGATGCGGAAAAGCTTGCCTGCCTCGGCAAGCCGGGCCCGCACAGCGGGATTCAGGTAGGTGAACATGCAGTCTTTCGTAGAGCTACGGGGCGTTCGCGCCAGAGTCGGCGGTGAGGCCGCCCAATATGCTGCGATGCCGTCTATTGGTCAACGCGAGCGGCGGTGTCGCTGGCTGCGCGGTCTAGCGCCTTCAAGGTCTGGAACAGCGCACGGGCACCGCGCGCTGCCATCGTCGGGTCTACCGCCTGGCGCGCACTGCGCACCAGCTGGCGCAGCTCTGCCCGTCCGGCCTCGGGGTATTCCGCCACCAGCGCCTCCAGCGCCGCATCACCCTCTGTCAGTAACCGGTCACGCCACTGCTCCAAACGGTGGAGGCGCCGCACCTCATTCACGTCGGGAACCAGCGCAGCCGCCAGCGCGGCCCGAATAGTCGCGTGGTCCTCTGTTTCGAGCACCCCTGCCAGATGCCGCAACTGGCGCTGCAGGGCACCTCGATTCAGCCGTCTTCCCAGATCTGCGCCTTCCCGCACCCGGTCTGGCAGCGGCAACCGTTTGTAGATCCGGTCAGGGCATTCCACGAGTTCTCGCCCCAGGGCCTGCAAAGCCAGGTGATCGCGTTTCAGGCGCGACTTGCTCGGCGGCGCCGGGTGTGCAACCCGGTCGACGTCTTCGTCGTCTTCCCAAGGACGCCGGCGCATCAGGGTGCGGGGTTGACGGTGACACCGCGTTCGGCAAAAACCTCACGTGCGGTGGCGATGCCATTGAGGGCGGCCGGGAACCCGGCATAGGCCGCCATCTGCATGATGACCTCCACCACCTCTTCCGGCTTGCACCCCACGTTGAGCGCACCGTTGATGTGGGCGCGCAGTTGCGGCTGGGCATGGCCCAGCGCGGTCAAGGCCGCCACGGTCGCCAGCTCGCGCGTGCGCAGGTCCAGCGCGGGGCGCGACAGCACCTGACCATAACCCCATTCGACGATCCAGCGCCCAAGCTCGGGCGCGATGTCCTGCAGGCTTTCGACAGTCTTGGCCCCATTCGCGCCGGTGATGCGGGCCAAGGTCTCCTTACCTTTGACGTATTCAGGCGATTCCTCTGCAGCCAAGGGAGCGAGCACTGGAACGAGGCCGAGGGTGGCGGTCAACAACAGCATTCGAACACGCATGAGAATTCTCCGATCAGGGCGCGAGTCGCGCGGTAAGCCAGCGGCCGATGTCCCGAATCTGGGCCGGACACACCGCGTGTTCCATTGGATAGGTGCGGTATTCCACCGGGTATCCCCACTCCGTCAGTAGTTCGGCCGCTTCACGGCCGTGGGTTTCCGCAACCAGCGGGTCGGCGTTGCCGTGCTGGATGGCGATCGGCAAATCGGCATTCGCCGGATTGGGCGCGATACTGCGCCGGGTCGCGAAATACGTGGACATCGCCAGCAGCCCGCCCAGCCGTTCGGGCCAGGTGAGCGCGAGTTCATACCCTACGGCACCGCCTTGCGAGAATCCGGCAAGCACGATCCGTTGGGTTGGGACCCCGCGTTCAACCTCACGGGTAATGAGCTCACCCACTGCGCGCGCCGAGGCACGCAGCGAGGTTTCATCCACGCGCCGCTCCAGACTGAGATCGAGAATGTCATACCAGGCCGGCATTCGCATTCCGTTGTTCAGCGTCACCGGCATCGTGGGCGCATGCGGAAACACGAACCGCACTTTCAGCTCCGCGGGGATCTGCAGCGCCGGCACGACCGGTTCAAAGTCGTGACCGTCTGCGCCAAGACCATGCAGCCAGATAACGCTCGCGTCCGCGGGCCCCGCCGGTGCCACTTCCACACAGGGCAATACTGCCATCTCAGGTTGCTCCCATAATGCCGCCGTCGAGCGGAATAACCGTACCGGTGATGAAACTCGCCGCGCGCGAGGCAAGAAAGACGGCCATACCCGCCGCGTCATCGGCGCCCCCCATGCGCCTCAAGGGCACCGTGTTGACGATAGCATCGCCCATGCGGGCGACCATGGGCGCCATCATGTCAGTCAGGAAGGGGCCAGGTGCCACCGCATTGACGGTGATGTGTCGCCCGGCGAGATGCGTCGCCAGAACACGGGTGAGATGGTGCAGGGCTGCCTTGGACGGGCCATAGCTGAAGTTCTCGAAAATCGAGGTGTGCATGCCATCGATGGAGCCAATGTTGATGACGCGCGCGGGATCCTCGGCACTCGCCGCCGCCTCCAGCGCCGGCAGAAGTTTCTGGGTGAGGAAGAACACCGACTTCACGTTCAGATCCATCACCTTGTCCCAGCCCGCTTCCGGAAATTCACCAAGCTTCCCCCCCCAAGTGGCGCCCGCGTTGTTGACGAGGATGTCGAGCCGCGACTCGCGCGCCATGATTTCTCTCGCCAGGCGTTCCACTTCCTCCGGCTTGCCGAGATCGGCAGGCAACGCGATGCAGGTGCCGAGCGCACCCAGTTCTGCCGCCGCCGCGGCGCAGACATCAGCCTTGCGCGAGGAGATGTAGACACGGGCGCCCGCCTCCACATAGGCGCGTGCGATCATGAGCCCGATGCCGCGCGAGCCCCCGGTCACGAGTGCAGTCTTGCCAGCGATCGAGAACAACCGGTTCATCGAATGCTCACTGCTTGCCATAACTCGCCTCCAGACTGTCGAGCGGTGACTTCTGCAGGCCGTGATTCGGAATGGGGTAGCGCAGTCCATTATCGGAGAGTGCTTTCAGCCCGGTCACGGCCTGCGGCAGAAAGCTCGGCGGCATTGCCATCAGCATCTCTTCGTCGAGCACCCCGCCAAACTTCCGCTCGGCATAGCAGGGAATGGACAGCGAGGGCTCGCCTGTTTTCAGGGCATTGCCCCACGAATCTGCGCAGGCGCTCTCACCCACGCAGCTGAAAGTGAATTTGCGGTACTGCCGATACTGCAGCGCGTTGACCAGCGTGATCATCTGCCCCGGGGTGCCATAGATGAGGCAGATATCGGGATTGTCGAGGCGGCCCGACACCAATGGCGAGACGGCAAGCGCCGCATACTGGCCGTGTGGGGCAAGACTCATGGAACGTTGATGGGCTGCGCTGTCCTCATGTGTCGCGTACCACACCCCCGTCAGCTTGCGACCCGCAAGCCAGTCCGGCGTCGGGGGATGCAGACCGACCACCGCGCCGCACTGCTCGCCCATGAGATTTTCCATGGTGATGCCGAGCGTGAAGCCGAGCCAGCGACTCTGTCCGACGATTTGGTCGGTCGCGAATTTTTCACCCGGTGGTGGTCGGCGAATCTTGGGCACGGTCATGAGATCCACTTCTGTCCGGAAGCGCTTCATGCCAACCGGATGTGTTTTAAGGCGCAGGTACTGGTTGAGCGCGGCCACCAGCGCGGGGAAATCGTAGACCGTATCGTCGCCGAAGGAATTGGGGGTCATGGGAATCTCCGATGACTTCAGGAAGCAGGATGCCGACAGCCCACCATGCCGACGGAGCGGCACACGAGGCGCGGTTCACCCTCGGGGCCCAGGACCTCCATGCGGGTATGGAGCAAGCCGCGGCTGGGACGCGAGGCCGAGCGTCGCGCTTTCTCAATGGTAACCTGCACACTCAGGCGCTCATCGGGACGCACGGGCTTCAGCCAGCGCAATTCATCGAGCCCGGGTGAGCCTTCGCCGGCGACACGCGAAATGAAATGGTCGACCACCACGCGCATCATGGCCGAGGCGGTATGCCAGCCACTGGCAACGAGCCCCCCAAAATGCGACCGGGCGGCAGCGGCGGCGTCGAGGTGAAACGGCTGCGGATCGAAGCGCTGCGCAAAAGCGATGATTTCCGCTGTTGAAAGCGTGAATTCACCCAGCCGGTAGGTGGCGCCCACTTCGTAATCCTCGAAGTAACGGTCCTCGGCGGTCGTTTTGAAGGTACTGAAGGCCATGGGCGGATCCCGGGCACGGTATGGATAAGCAGGCGAGCGTAGGCAGGCGGGTCGACGGGGTCAACCGCCGGTCGTCAAGCCCAGACGCTCAGCCACCTTCGCCAGCAGCGGTGCCAGACGCATGGCCCAGGCTTCCTGACCTGCAGGGGTCGCAATTTCATCCTGTCGCAACTCAATCAGCAGATGGGGCAAGCCCCGACGCTCGGCGTGCACCGGAATACCGTAATCAGTCTCGTCCGTAACACGATAGGGCGTGTTGTCGCCCACCATCAAATCGGGCTCGGCACGAAGAGCCTCCAGCAGCAAATCGGTCATCCGCCGATCGCGGTGCGAGAGCAGGGCTATAGGCCAGGGGCGCGTATCGCCTTTGAAGCTCGGTGTGAAACTGTGGATGGCCACATAGGCCGTGGGAATGCCACGCAGGGTGCGCGCCGTGAGCAACTCGTCAATGGCTTCATGGTAAGGCCGATGCAGCGCCTCGGCGCGCGCAGCCCGCTCAGCCTCCGACAGATTGCAGTTACCCGGGATAGGCGTGCATTCGCTCACTTCGGGAATGGAGTCGTGGCGCCAGAGCTGACGGTTCAGATCGATTACCAGCCTTGAATAACCGCTCGCCACCAGCGTGGCATCAAAATACGCCGCCAGACGTTCGGCCACCCTTAGAGCCCCGATATCCCAGGCGATATGGCGCCCCCACTCCTGCGCCGGCACGCCCAGATCGCCCAAACAGGCGGGAACGCGAGCGCTGGCATGGTCGCATGTAAAAAGGAACACCGAATCACTGTGCGGTCGCGCCAGCGACACCGCTGGCGGTTCGTGCGGAAGCAGCATACGCGAGACCCGCCTCAGGTATTGGCGAAGCTGCCGTCGAGATCTGCGTCCAGTTGCACGCCCAGCGTGTTAAGGACCATGGAAACGAGATTGTATTGTCCGATGGCAAATACCAAATCCATCAGCTGCTGGGTGGAGTAGTAACGGGTGAGTCCCTGCCAGGTCGCATCGGTGATACAGGCATCCTTATGCAGCTCGTCGGTGGCGCGCAGCAGCAACGTATCAGACTCAGACCAGCCTCGCGCGGTATGGCCAACCTTGATGCGATGGATCTCGTCATTCGTGAGTCCTGCATCACGCCCGATGCGAACGTGCTGGGCCCATTCATATTCTGCCTCGCACAGAAAACCAATGCGCAGAATGACCAGTTCACGCTCGCGCGCCGGCAGCGTGGACTTGAACAGCACGTGGTTGCCGAACACCAGCCAGCGCTTCATCAAATCCGGATGGTTGGCGAGCGTG
>JBIKOF010000119.1:0-5823 GCA_044358205.1 Gammaproteobacteria bacterium
CAGCGCCCGGTCCACCGCTGAACCCGGCGCATCGGAGACCAGCTTCAGCAAGCCCCGGCGCAGATACACCACCACCTGCTGCAAAGTGAGCGAGGCCGCCTTCTGCCCCCGTCCGTCGACGAACAGGTAAGAGGAATGTGCCTCAGCCACCCAGGCCAGGGTCAGCGCAACCGCCCGACCCGTGGTGTTGAGCGTCACCCTTGCGCCCGGTTTGAGGGCCTTTGCCCTATCGACCCAACGCGCCAGCTCCTCCGGAAAGGCGGGTGTCGGTGGGAGTGGATCTCCCGACAGCTCCCGGCGTTCGCGCAGCACGCGTTGCTGCTCCTCGGCCACCCGCACGGTCTCGGCCACGGCCTTGGTGTAGACCGTACCCTGACTCTCGACCAGCGCTTCGAGCTCTGTCAGAACCGACTCCACGGGCGCCGCCCCGTCGGCGTGCCCCAGTCGATCGAGGATCTCCTGCAAGCGCTGCTCCTGGGTGCCATCTAGCGTGGCATCCAGCTGCGCCACCCGATCCACCACCCGCAACAACGGGTGCTGAGTGGAGTCCAGCAGTGCGCCGTCTTCGAGCGCCGCTCGATGTAGCAGCGGCTGCAGCCTCGGCAGATGGGTGCGCGCTGCCGCACCCAAGGCTGCATCACCCAACAGCGATTGGAAAAGACTGCCCACCAGCTCCAGCCCGTCGCTGGCAGACTGTCCAAGGCTTTTGGTGGGGGCGCCGCTGCGCTGCAAGTGCGCAAGCAATTGCTGCCTCACGCTGCCGGGATCGAGCGCGGCAGAGCCGCCCGTGCGGGAGAAAAGGTTCTGGAGTTCTTCCAAACCCGATACCAGCTCGTTCGTGGAATACTCCGGGGCGTTGTCCGGCGTCTCACCCGGTGCTGCGAAAAGTCGCGACAGATGGAGCTGATCGCGAAGGCTACCCAGCGGCCGGACGCCCGCACGGCCAATACCCTGGAGCTCCGCGTGCGCCCGCGGCAGCGGGAACTCCGTCGCCCCCGACCACTGGGCTGCGCCCTCAGAGCCAACGGCGTCCGCCCGCCCGAAGGGGTCAGCGCTCGGCCGCACTTCGCGGACCGGTTGCCTCCTGATGTTGGGTTTTTCGCGCTCTACCCGGTCAAGTACCCCATGCCGCACCAGCAGCGCGTTGAGGGTCGCGTAGAACTCTGGGAGTCCGGCTTCCAGAGTTTCAAGCATGGCGGAGAAAAGTCGTTCGCTGACACTGGAGTCGTCCACGTGCCCTTTGAGCGCGTTCGCAAATGCGCTGCAGAACATTCGGGGACCAAGCGGGTTGTCGTCGTCGGCGAACTCGTGCCCTGCGAGCAGTTCGAGGCGGCGCCGTAACGCAAAGAGTGGTTCTTCCAGACCCTGCGCCAGGACCCCGGCCACGCGCGAAACCGCGAGGTAGTCTTCGAATTCGGTGAGTTCAACCAGCGAAAGCCCCGCGCCCCCGCTCGAGCCCCCGGACGACATGTACCGGAAGGGATCGTCGAGCAGCACGAAGGCCTGGACCATGGAGTCGGAGACCTGTCGCACCCAGGTGCTCCGAAACCGTGCGAGTCGTGTCAGTGCTGCGTCCAGCAGCTGTTGGTCGCGATTGTTCCGGGCATCCCGCAGCGCGTTGAGAAGCGCGGCTTCCGCCCGTTCTGTGAATTCGGTTGCGAGCTGGGAAGCCGCCCTGGCGATGAGCGTGGAGGCGGCAGGGAGAAGTTCGTGGTAGACCGGTGCGAAACCGCGCTGACGCGGCTCGAGCTCGAGGGGGCTTGGCAGCGCGCTGCCCACCGCCGCCTCCAAACGAGACACCAGAACGGCGTCTGGTTCCCCCACGAAGACTGCAAACCCACGAGGCTCCACACGCCGGATGGCGACATGAACCTTCAAGGCCGAGGTATCCGCATCGCCTTCGAGCCAGAGTTGGCCCTCGGCGCACCCGGCAAGGTGACTCACCGACTGCAGCGCATCGATGTGGAGCATCTGGTCCTGCGCGCTGTAATCGGTGACCACGCAGGGGAACGGGCCCGAATCGCCTGCCTGAAAGCGGGCGTCCAGATGAACGGCGCGCCGTCCGGGACGGCGGCGTTCAGTGGCAAGCTGTTCAGGGGTGAAGGGTTCCAAGGGGCAAATCCCTGCTTATGGACGGTCTAGTCTAGCACCGGGCGGGGCCCGGACATTGCCCCGCGGCACACGGTCGACGCTGCGTTGTGCCACAATGCGCGCCTTGCCGAAGTCAGCCATTGCCCGCCATGGAAAATCCCGCTGCGCCCCGCGCCAACTTCATTCGCAACCTCATCGACGACGACCTCGCGCAAGGCCGACAGGTGAGCGTCGCAACGCGATTTCCCCCGGAGCCCAACGGTTACCTGCATATCGGGCATGCCAAATCCATTTGCCTGAACTTTGGGATTGCCCGCGACTACAACGGAAGCTGCAGCCTGCGCTTCGATGACACGAATCCGGAAAAGGAAAGCGAGGAGTTCGAACTGGCCATCGCCGAAGACGTACGCTGGCTGGGTTTCAGTTGGGGCGAACGCTACTTTCATGCATCGGATTACTTCGAGATTCTCTATCAGTTCGCTGAAGAGCTAATCCAGCGCGAAAAAGCCTATGTAGACAGCCTGTCGGCCGAGGAGATGCGGCGACTGCGCGGCACCTTGACCGAACCGGGCACGCCCAGTCCGTGGCGCGACCGTACCGTTGATGAAAACCTCGACCTCTTCCGCCGCATGCGCGCAGGGGAATTCGAGGATGGCGCCCACGTGCTGCGCGCGCGGATCGACATGGCCTCACCCAACGTCAACATGCGAGACCCGGTGCTATATCGTATCCGCAAGGTTGCGCATCACCGTACGGGGAATACATGGCCAATCTATCCGCTTTACGACTACACCCATTGCATCTCGGATGCACTCGAGGGCATTACCCATTCGCTTTGCACGCTGGAGTTCGAAGACCACCGGCCGCTGTATGACTGGGTACTCGATAACATCTCCGCCCCCTGTCATCCGCAGCAAACCGAATTCGCGCGGCTGGAGCTCGACTACACCATCACAAGCAAGCGCAAGCTGCATGCGCTAGTTCACGAGCACCTCGTGGAGGGCTGGGACGACCCACGTCTGCCCACGCTGAAGGGTATGCGTCGCCGGGGCTACCCCCCGGAAGCGCTGCGTGAGTTCTGCGAGCGGGTGGGGATAACCAAAAAAAACACCGTCATCGACATGGGCGCGCTTGAAACCTGTGTGCGCGAGGCGCTGGATCCCGCCACGCCACGCATGATGGCGGTGCTCGATCCCTTGCGGGTGGTGATCGTGAATTATCCCGATGGCACGGGCGAACTGCTCGAAGTGCCCAATCATCCGAAGGACCCCACGGCGGGGACACGACAGGTGCCGTTTTCGCGCGAGCTCTACATCGAGCGCGAAGACTTCATGGAAGATCCGCCGCGAAAATTCCATCGGCTCGGCCCTGGGCGCGAAGTTCGCCTGCGTTACGGCTACCTCATCACCTGCCAGGAAGTCATCAAGGATACGGACGGGCGCATCATCGAACTGCGCTGTACGCACGATCCCGCCTCGCGCGGGGGCAACGCTCCCGATGGGCGACAGGTAAAGGGAACCCTGCACTGGGTTGCAGCCGCCACGGCCACACGGGCAGAGGTGCGGCTCTACGACCGTTTGTTCTCCATTCCCGATCCCGGCGCGCGCGACGATTTCCGGGCGTGTCTGAATCCTGATTCGCGCCGAGTGGTGGTGGATGCGCAGGTCGAACCCGCGCTGGCGAATACGCCAGCCGGTACCCGTTTCCAGTTCGAACGTCTGGGCTATTTCTGTACCGACCCGGATGCAAGACCGGGCGCGCCTGTCTTCAATCGCACCGTCACTTTACGGGATACTTGGGCGCGTGTTCAGGGCAGCGCCGAGTAGATGCAGCCCTCTCCGATTAGCAGCTTTTCCTCGCCATAGTTCAATGGATAGAACGGGGCCCTCCTAAGGCCCAGATGTAGGTTCGATTCCTACTGGCGAGGCCATCATTATCCTTCACGCAGCGGGAGTCTAAATATGGCAGACCACGATCTTGCCGCCCTCTGGGAAGCGCATTGCCGGCATGAGTTCGAGACCCGGGACGTCGATGCCACCATGGCGACCATGGTGGCCGAACCCTACGTCAACCATATCCCCACCCTGACCGGTGGCGTTGGGCACGACGAGCTCAAGCGTTTCTACCGTTATCACTTCATCGGGGGAAATCCTCCAGACACCGCACTGGAACCGATTAGCCGGACCATCGGCAGCGACCAGATCGTCGACGAGATGATTTTCAAATTCACGCACACGACTGAAGTCGACTGGATGCTGCCGGGCGTCAAGCCCACCGGCAAGAGGGTCGAGGTTCCACTTGTCGCCATTGTGCGCTTCGTGGATGGCAAGGTTGCGCACGAGCACATCTACTGGGACCAGGCCTCCGTGCTGGTGCAGGTTGGGCTGCTCCAACCCACGGGGCTGCCGGTAGCGGGGGTGGAGGCGGCGCACAAGGTCGTCGATAACTCACTCGCAAGTAACGCACTGATGACACGTTGGGCCTCGAGCGCGGGGAAACCGCTCTGAGTCGACGACCAGCCCCTGCATGCGCCTGAACAAGTTCATCGCGGATTCGGGCACGTGCTCGCGAAGGGACGCAGATGCCTTGATTGCGGCCCGGCAAGTGCGCGTGAACGGCGTGGTGGCGGGGCTGGGCACGGTGGTGGGCGACGGTGACGAGGTAACCGTCAAAGGACGGCGCATCGGCGCCCGCCGCAAGCAAATTTATATCGCCCTCAACAAGCCGGCTGGCGTGACCTGCACTACCGACCGCCGGGACCCCACCAATATCGTGGACTTCGTGGGCCACCCGTCGCGCATATTCCCGATCGGGCGACTCGATAAGGATTCCGAGGGACTCATCTTGCTCACCACGGATGGCGACATCGTCAACGAAATTCTGCGCGCCGAGAATCGCCACGAGAAGGAATACAGGGTGACGGTCGATCGACCGTTAACGCCCGATTTCATCAGTGGAATGAGTGCCGGCGTCCCCATCCTTGGCACCCGCACCCTGCCCTGTCGGGTCTCAGGGGTAGATCAGTACACCTTTCGTATCGTCCTCACGCAGGGGCTGAATCGTCAGATTCGTCGAATGTGCGAATTCTTTGGCTACACGGTGCAGCGGCTACAGCGCACCCGCATTGTTAATATCGAATTGGGCCGTCTCAAGCGAGGGCATTGGCGCGATCTCGCCGCGCCAGAACTTGCCGGTCTGCTACCGCAACATACGGCGCCCAACTCACCCGCACGCCCTCCTCGCCCGGTGCGGCCACCGCGCTAACACCGCGACCAAGCAACGAAATCTACTGGGGTAAGTGAACAAACTGACCTTAGACGCTCTTGCCACCTGCTGAGGTGGGGCGGGAAAGGCACCCGGCAGACTTGAGAAGCAAGCCGTGCGTCCGATAATAGGGGAAGCTTGGCGCCCGTCTCTGGTGCTGCGAAAGCCGAAGGATAAAGCGCAGGGAAAGCTGCCGAGTGCATTTGACTGCTGAGGGTTTCTGATTCATGGCCCAGTACCGCCTCATATTGCCGGGGGATCCAGCCCCTGGCTTCCGCCAGCGTTGCACCAGTAACGAGGCCTACAACTTCGATACCGTCGGCGGGCGCTATATCGTGCTCTGCTTTCACGGTACCGCCAGTGACGCCCACGGCAAGGCCATGCTCGGTGTGACGCGTGAGGTTCGCACCCTGCTGGACGACAGCCATCTGACTTTTTTCGCGGTCAGCTCTGATCCGAAAGATCTCA
>JBIKOF010000120.1:0-5791 GCA_044358205.1 Gammaproteobacteria bacterium
AAGAATTCATCAGGAGATCGCGGAGACGCAGGCCCGACACGCCGCGGCTGTGCACTGCGGCGTTTGGCGTTGGCAGGCATACATGGGCGGACAAGGCAGTATCTATCGCTGGCTGCTGGAAATGCCACCGCTGGCTGCAGCGGACCTGATCCATCTGACGCCAGAGGGCTATCGTCGATCGGGCCTGGCGCTGGCAGAGGTATTGGGCTGGAACGCACAGACACCGCCCGCATTGCCCTTCGAGCCTCGTCCGCCCTGACGCAAATCTAGCCCGACGCGATGCCGTGGCTGCACTTATGTGGCACACTCGCATCACCCCACGTGTGCCCTGCGGAGTGAATGGATGACCGCCCCTCGGATTCCAGTAGAGCTTGTCGCCCCAATCTTTAATCCCGTGACGTTCGCGCAGCCCGCGGTGGTTCACGACATCTTCGAGCGTCTGCGTCGCGACTACCCGCTGGCGATTGCCGAGGTGCCCGGTTACGACCCGCACTGGATTGTCACGCGCCATGCAGATTTGCGCGAAATCACGCGGCATGACGCCATTTTTCACGGCGGAGATCGCTCCAAGACCCTCATTTCGCAAGCTGGTGAAGCACTCGTCAAACAATTCACCGGCGGTCAGTCCAACATCTTCCGGTCACTGGTGCAGCTCGATCCACCTGAGCACGGCGCTTACCGCGGGGTGCTTTCAGCGGACTTCATGCCTAACAAGATCATGTCCATGAAAGACGATGTGCGCGTGGTCGCGCGTAGTTTCGTCGACCAGATGGCAGCGTTGGGCCCGGAGTGCGATTTCGCGACGGATATCGCGTTCCGTTACCCACTCAGGGTCGTGTTGGATCTTGTCGGGGTCCCCGCGCAGGATCATGAATTTATGCTTGACCTCACGCACTGGTTATTCAGTTATGCGGATCCAGACCTCAAGCGTCCCGGCAGTGATCTGACGGATCCCCAGGAAATCACGCGCACTTGGGATATCGTCTTCAATCGGTTCAAGGAGTACTACGAGCCGATCATTGCTGACCGTCGCGCCAATCCGCGCAACGACATAGCCTCGCTCATCGCCAACGGCAAGGTCTTTGGTCAGGAGATGGAAGCGCGGGCGATGATTTCCTATTTCGTGATCATCTCGACCGCAGGACACGACACCACTGCAGCCACTACCGCCACTGGAATGTGGCAGCTAGCCGAACATCCCGAACTTCTGGCGAGGCTCAAGGCCGATCCGGCACTTATACCGGGTTTCGTGGAAGAAACTATCCGGTGGGCGTCGCCAGTGCAGCAGTTTGTACGCTCAGCTGTGGAAGATTACGCCATTGGCGGACGGACCATCCGCAAAGGCGATCTGGTTTATCTCTCCTATGTTTCGGCAAACCGCGATGAAGCGGTATTCGAACGACCCTTCGAATTCGATCCCGCCCGGTCACCCAACCGACACATCGGATTTGGCTACGGCGCGCATATCTGTCTCGGGCAGCATCTTGCCCGCCTGGAAATGAAAACTTTCTGGGAAGAGCTATTGCCTCGACTCGACCATGTGGAAATGGCGGGGGAGGGTAAGTACACAGAGAGTGAGTTCGTGAGCGGCCCGAAATCCGTTCCTGTGCGCTTCCGGATGCGCTGAGATGGCTAATCTTCCTGACGATGTGCCTTATCGCCGCTATCGGTGTGCCACCTGTGGCACCGAATACGATGAAGCCTTGGGTTGGCCCGACGAAGGGATCCCCCCGGGGACCCGCTGGGAAAGCATTCCGGCTGACTGGATCTGTCCCGTATGCGGGACTTCAAAAGCCTTTTATGAACGTGTTGATTGAGGAGTGTGGCTGTGAATGACCTGCGCCCATTGGAAGCCATCAAGTACTACTACGGTCAGGTTCTGAGCGGAACCCAGGACATTCTCACGTCAGCCTGTTGCAGTGCCGAGGCCATGCCTGCTCACATCAGGCCCTTGCTTGCGGAGATCCATCCCGAGGTCAAGGATCGTTTCTATGGCTGCGGCAGCCCGTTCCCCCCGGCGCTCGAAGGACGGACGGTGCTCGATCTGGGCTCCGGCGCAGGGCGCGATGTGTACCTGATGTCGCGACTGGTCGGACCAACCGGTCGGGTGATCGGGGTGGACATGACCGACGAACAACTGGAAGTTGCCCGCCGGCATATCGACTACCACACGGGTGTTTTCGGCTATTCGAGCCCGAACGTGGAATTTAGAACCGGGTATATCGAAGATCTGGCAAGTGCCGGGATCGAAGACGCCTCTGTCGATCTGGTGGTATCCAACTGCGTGATGAATCTCTCGCCGGATAAGCCGCGCGCGTTCAGCGAGCTCTTCCGGGTTCTGAAGCCCGGCGGTGAGTTGTATTTCAGCGATGTCTATGTCGACCGCAGATTGGACCCTGCGCTGCGGGATGACCCGGTGCTGCTGGGTGAATGCCTCGCCGGTGCAATGTACCGGGAGGATTTCCGTCGTCTCATGGCGGAGCTCGGGTGCCGGGATTTTCGTGTGATTGCCAGCACGCCTATCACGGTAGGTAATCCAGAGCTCGAGGCGAGGCTTGGTTTGGCGAACTTCCAGTCCACCACAATCCGCGCCTTCAAACTCGATCTCGAAGATCGCTGCGAAGACTATGGTCAGGTCGCCTGGTATCGCGGCGGGATTGCGGGCCATCCGCATGCCTTTGTGCTGGACGATCATCATCGCTTTGAAATTCACCGACCCATGCTGGTGTGTGGCAACACGGCCGACATGGTGAGTCAGACGCGTTATGCGCCGTACTTCGAAGTCCGCGGCGACAAACGTGTGCATCTGGGCGCTTTCGATTGCTCGACTCCACAGACTGCTCCCGCGGTGGGTTTGTCGGCAGGCACTCAGGCCGCGCCCGGCCTTTCTGAGGCCTCTGGTGCGTGTGTTCCCGGCAGCGGTTGCTGCTGATTTCGTTCAAGAATTTTTTGCTGTTGGAGTTTTCCCATGTCCGAAACCCTGAGCCGCTTCCCAGTTCCTGCACTCGATGATCTTCCCGGTGATATTCGTGACCGTATCCTGGCTGTTCAGGAAAAGAGTGGTTTCGTGCCGAATGTCTTCTTGATGCTCGCGCATCGACCCGAGGAGTTTCGGGCCTTTTTTGATCATCACGATGCGCTCATGAACAAGGCCGGTGGGCTCACCAAGGCCGAGCGGGAGATGATTGTGGTTGCGACTTCGGCGGCCAACGAATGCCTTTATTGCGTCATCGCGCATGGTGCGATTCTGCGGATTCGAGCGAAGGCGCCACGCTTGGCAGATCAGGTTGCCACCAATTACCGTAAAGCCGATATTACGGAGCGCCAACAGGCCATGCTCGCGTTTGCATTGAAGCTCGCGCAGCACGGTGTCGAGGTAGGGGATGAAGATTTAGCAGGGCTGCGTGCGCACGGCTTTTCCGATGAGGACATCTGGGACATCGGTGCGATTACCGCGTTCTTTGCCATGAGCAATCGCCTTGCCCATCTCGCCGGCACCCCTCCTAACGCAGAGTTCTACTCACTGGGGCGGTAATCCTCTCCGCTACCGTTTCAGACGACCTATAAAAATTGACCCGCGGCGCCCAGTGCCGCGGCAGCCGCAAGCACTTCGACCACCCGACGCTTGTAGATAAGCAGCGCCACTGCGGAGGCCAAGGTGATGGCGAGCGCCTCGATATTGATGGCCGCCAGATCCCAATCGGGCACGATGATGTGCCCGGCCAGAACCAATGCCAGTTTGAGAATAGCGCTGACCACTGCGGCCGAGATGGCTGTAAGAACGGCGGTATAGGCAGCCTTGTTGCGGCTTGCTTCCACTAGGGGCCCACCCGCCAGTACGAAAACGAACGATGGCAGGAAGGTAAACCAGGTGGCCACCAGCGCTGTCAGAACGCCGGCAAGGTTGTTGTGTTCTGCGCCGAGGAAAGTTGAGGCGTGACCGGCTAGATAACCCACGAACGAGACAATCATGATGAGCGGCCCGGGTGTGGTTTCGCCCAATGCCAGCCCGTCGAGCATCTGGCTTGAAGTGAGCCAGCCGTAGGTATTGACAGCGCCGTCGTGGACGTAGGGCAGCACGGCATAGGCGCCCCCGAAGGTCAGCAGCGCAGCTTTGGTGAAGAACATGGCGATCGTCAGGAGCAAGTGCGGATAACCAAATAGCATTCCCAGCACGACAAGCCCGCCAACCCACAGTCCAAGCCCACAGAAGAGCATCGCGAATAGCCGGCCGCGGCGTGGCCGGGCGTGGGCCGGTGTTGGGGTGTCGTCATCTATAAGCGCTGGGAGCCCGCGGCGAGCGCTCCTGCTGTGGCTTGGGGTGAATGCAAGGACGCTAGGTGTAAAACGCGCCGCGACGAGGCCAAAGGCCGCAGCACCCAGAATGATTAACGGGAAAGGCACCGCCATGAAGGCTGCAAACAGGGCAAGCGCCGCGAGCCCCCACAGCGCCGGGCCTTTCAGCGTACGGGTACCCAGCCGATGGCAGGCCTGAAGAACCACGGCGATGACCGCGGGCTTGATGGCCTCAAAAATTGCATCAACCAAGGGCAGCGATCCAAAAGTGACATACATCCAGGACAGCAGGATGAGGATCCCCAGCGAGGGCAGGATGAACAGAGCTCCGGCAACGACGCCGCCGAGCGTGCCGTGCATGAGCCAACCGAGATAAGTCGCGAGTTGCTGGGCTTCAGGCCCCGGCAGCACCATGCAGTAATTGAGTGCGTGCAGGAAGCGACCCTCAGAAATCCAACGGCGTTCATCCACTAGCGCCCGATGCATCAAAGCAATTTGCCCCGCGGGTCCCCCGAAGCTGATGAATCCAAGTCCAAGCCAGAAGCGCAAGGCGGCTGTGAAAGGGATGACGCTGGCGTCCCGCACGATTTTCAAGGTCATCGATGGGCCTCCGGAATAGTGCAAACATCCTAGCAAGCCATTCTGGCGATATCAGGAATGCGCGCGAGCCACGGCAACAGGCGCGGCATTCGAGAATATTCGAGAGAATATCCAGCAAGCTGCACGTGGATTCGGACTCCACGAGAGAAACAGGCAGGCTTCGCGACGGCGCACAAGCCAGTAAAAATCCGGGCGCGCGGGCCGAGGGGCGAATGGTTGCTGGGCAGAGTGCAAACGCAGACCATGAACCGTGGACAGGCTCCAAAACGACAAGGCAGGATCTACTGATGGACAGCGTGCTCGAACGAGCGCCCGTGCGGCGGGCGGTGGAGGCTTTGACAGCATTTGGGCTGGCAGGACAAGTGAAGGTGCTCGCCGAAACCGCGCGCACGGCGGCGGACGCGGCACAGGCGCTGGGCGTGCAGGTGGGGCAAATTGCCTCCTCGCTCGTCTTTCTTGGACCGAATGACGCGGCCGTGCTGGTCGTCACATCCGGTCGCCATCGGGTGAATCCCGGAAGGGTGATCAGCATGCTGGGGATCGCATCTCTCGCGCGTGCAGATGCGGATTTCGTGAAGCAGCGCTCCGGATATTCTGTCGGCGGGGTAGCGCCGATGGGTTGGCTGGCAGCGCCAGTGTATACGCTGGTCGATGAAGCCCTGGCCGAATACGACACGGTTTGGGCCGCGGCGGGCCATCCCCATGCGGTTTTTCAAACCACGTTCTCATCTCTGATGATGATGACGGGCGGCATCTCGGCGCGAGTTGTCGACTAGGCAGGTTTGGTTTTTCGGGAGCCCGAGGGAAGGATTGGAAAACGAAAAAGGAAAATCAGCAGCAATGGCCGCGCCGAAGCGCGGATATGCATCGATTAAACGATCAGGAACTGATTCGC
>JBIKOF010000121.1:0-5784 GCA_044358205.1 Gammaproteobacteria bacterium
CCCCTCCCGGTTCAGAGAACCCCGCCACCAACCAGTCATGGGGTGGCCGTTTCGAAGGCCCTACAGATGCCTTCGTCGCCGAATTCACAGCCTCGGTCGGTTTTGATCAGCGTCTCTATGCGCAGGATATCGCCGGTTCCATCGCGCATGCCGAGATGCTCGCCCACAGCGGAATCCTGACCCAGGACGAGTTCATGCAGATTCGGGATGGCCTGCTCGCCGTCAAGGCCGAGTGCGATGCCGGACGTTTTGCCTGGTCTGTCGCGCTTGAAGACGTGCACATGAATATCGAAAGTGCGCTGGTGGCACGCATCGGCGCCGTGGGTAAGAAACTTCACACCGCGCGTTCGCGCAATGATCAGGTGGCCACCGATATCCGCCTCTATCTGCGTGATCAGCTGGACGCTATGGATATCCGTCTGCGCGGACTGCTTTCGGCACTGATAGATCTGGCAGAACGCGAGGCTGGCACGGTGATGCCAGGATTTACCCATCTGCAGGCTGCCCAGCCCATCACCTTCGGACACCACATGCTGGCCTGGTTCGAGATGCTCCTGCGCGATCGCGATCGCCTCCACGATGTGCGTCGGCGTGTAAACGTCCTGCCACTTGGGGCCGGCGCGCTTGCAGGCACGAGCTTTCCCATTCAGCGCGATCTGAGTGCACGGCTGCTTGGCTTCTCGGCGGTGGCGGAGAATTCTCTCGATGCAGTATCCGATCGGGACTTCGCCATTGAGTTCACCGCGGCGGCAGCCTTGGTAATGGTGCACCTGTCACGGATGTCGGAGGAGCTCGTGCTGTGGAATTCTCAGCAATTCGCATTCGTCGACCTGGCGGATGCGTTCTGCACGGGGTCCAGCATGATGCCGCAGAAGAAGAATCCGGATGTGCCCGAATTGGTCCGCGGCAAGAGCGGTCGCGTGGTGGGACACCTGATGTCCCTCATCACCTTGATGAAAGGCCAACCGCTCGCCTACAACAAGGATAATCAGGAAGACAAGGAACCACTGTTCGACACGGTGGATACGCTGCAGGCCTGTCTGCGCGCGTTCGGCGATCTCGTGCCGACATTGCAGGTACGGCGCGAACGAATGCGCGAGGCGGCGGAAGCGGGCTTCACCAACGCCACAGATTTTGCGGACTATCTCGTTCGCATTGGGGTGCCCTTCCGCGACGCTCATGCAATCGTCGGGGCGGCTGTCAGAACGGCCATCGAACGGGGCGTGCGCCTGCAGGCGTTGAGCCTCGATGACTTCCGCGCCCTGCATCCCGCAATAACCGAGGAAGTCTACGCCGTACTCGACATCGATCAGGTGGTGGCGGCGCGAGATCATCTGGGCGGTACAGCACCTCGCCAGGTTCGTGAGGCCTGCGTCCGGGCGCGGCAACGGCTTGCAGCATTGGATTCCAGCGCCAACAGATGATGCGCCTGCGCGCCCGCCACTGGCTGCTTGCCCTCGGGGCATGCGTGCTCGCGGGCGGGTTGGCGCTGATGAACCTCGACAATGCCACGTTGCGCCGGGCACTGGTATCGAGGGTGGAGGCCGCAACCGGCCGGTCGTTCGTCATCGCCGGGCCACTGGAACTCGAATACTGGCCCAAGCTTCATGTACGGCTCTCCGATGCCCGGTTAGGAAATGCGCCGGGTTTCGGGGAGGCGCCGCTGCTGAGCGTCGCGCAACTCGATGTGGCACTCGCCCTGCTGCCACTCCTGCGGGGAGAGTTCGAATTCGATACCCTGCAGGTACGTGGCCTCGAGGCCCGTCTGGTTCGCAATCGGGAAGGTCGTAGCAACTGGCAGATGGGTGAGCAGCCGTCTGGCGTCGAGGAAGACTCCGGCCTGGCAGGTCTTGCCGCGTTTGCGCTGGGTGGGGTGGATCTGCGCGATACGCGGATCTATTGGGAAGACGAAGTTCACGACCAGCATCTCGCTGCGGAACAACTCAATCTTCAGATTGCCCCGCTCGCCTATGGTGAGCCCGTCGATTTTCAACTCGACGCGCAGGTTTCCTCAGGGGAGACCGGGGTCAGTGGTGACTTCAAGGGCAGCGGTACCGCGCGCTACTCTCCAACGCGCAAGCGCTACACGATCGACCCGGTCCAGATCTCGGCACAGCTGCGGGGCAAGCGATTGCCGGGCGGTGCGGCCCGCGTCACGGCTCGGACAAAACTTCGCATCGACCCAGAGCGAGGACGTTTCGCCGTACGTGCGCTCGAACTCGACGGCCTGGGTGTTCGGCTGCGGGCGGATGCACGACTTGATCACTTACGGGACCCGGCGCCCGGGGGCGCCCTGGAGTTGACGCTCGAAACCCGTGACCTGACGCCACTGCTGCAGGTTCTCGGTTTGCCCGCCGCAGAACGCGTGGCGCGGATGCCAGAACGCACTGTTTCCGCGGCGATAAACGCTTCGCTCGATCGCAAAACCGGGGTGCTGGCCGTGCCCCTGTTCGAGGGCAAAGTGCTCGGGCTTGGGTTCAAGTCGCGGATCGACGGCACGGGCTTTGATGCCAGCCTGCCCGTGGTGTCTGGCACCCTTGAAATGCACTCGCAGGACTTGCCGAACTTCCTGCTCGCGGCACATGCTTTTCGCCACCCGCATGCCAATCGCAAGGCATTCGAAGGCAGACTTCGGCAGTTGCAGCAGCGTGGTCTGCATCTGGCGCTGGATGCGCGTTATGCGGCGGATGCGCGCAGTCTGGCGATACATAAATTTGCTGTCGAAGCCCTCGATTCATCACTCACGGCAACGCTGGTCGATGAGCCCGCAGCGCGCGCCGCACGCGGGCAGTTGCAGTTCGCCAGCCAGAATATTTCGCCCCTTCTGCTCGTTCGATCTGCCTTTACGGGTAAAAGTGATGAAAGCCTCGAACGTCTTGCCAGGCTGCTCGCTTCGCGTAAAGCGCGCACCGCCAAGCTCGAGGCAAACCTACTGATCAACGCGCTCGACGGGCGTTATGCGCTGGAGCGCATGGTCGCTGACCTGATGGGAAACACCGTAACGCTGCAGGGATTGTGGTCGCGGAGTGCAAGCGGCGCGCTCGAAGGTCAAGCATCGATACAGGCGGCGGGCGCTGATTTTCCGGCGTTCCTCGTAGTGGCGGATAGTGTGGGCGGGGCATCCGATCTTCTCGCACGCGCGGCAGAAAAAGTCCCCACTCGAGCTTTCAACTGGCGCTTCAGCATGGGCGCGAGAGGGCGCCCTGAAACACTGACCCTCTCTCCGCTGGAGACCACCCTGAATCTGCCGACATTCGAAGGAATGCCAGCCGTTGAGCTGGCATTGCAGGCGGCGCCGGCACAAATGGACATCACGAAGGGCCAGCTCACCGCGGAGAAAATCCAGCTCTTTGGCCCAGGTTTTCTTGCAAAGGGTTCCATTGCAAAGCGCGCTGCGGATTTACTGGAGATGCACCTCGAAATTCCTGAGTTCAATCTGCGGAGCAGTGCGGCGACGCTGGGGTTGCCAGTCGCACTGGCTGATGCCGGGGCCTTGAACAGGTTTGCACTGAGCCTCGATGCGCAGCGCACCGGTGAGGGTATTCGCATCGATAACGCAAACCTGCGTCTGGACGAGAGCACGCTCAGCGGCCATCTCGAGCACTTACCCGCCAGCCCGCCACACACCCGCTTCAGTCTGCGTATCGATACCCTGAATATCGACCGCTACACAACGCGTGAGGGCGATGAGAAACCGCGGGCCGTCACGCCAGAGGTACTGGCCGTGGGGGCAATGCAGCTGCCGCTTGCCCGACTGCGGGAGGCTGGGTTCGAGGGAGCGCTTTCCGCCGAAGCCGTTCAGCTTGGCGGGCTTCGGCTTGGGAAGGTGTCGCTGCAGACACGCGCAGCGCAAGGTTTGCTGACGCTCGGGCCCGTAGAGGCGAACCTCTATGGCGGACGATATCAGGGGGCGTTTGCGCTGGATGCACGAGGCAAGGCACCCAGCCTGACCGTCGAAACCGCACTGGCAAAAGTGGATGTTGCGCCCCTATTGGCAGACGTGGGCCAAGGCGATGGGATTTCAGGCACGCTCAACTTTGAAGCGCGGCTGACCGCGAGTGGGAATGAGCCCCGGCAGCAAGTCGCGTCTCTTAGCGGACCCGCCTCTTTTGCGGTGACCGATGGCGAGATTAATGGCATCGACCTGCCCGCGGTACTCGAGGCCGGTGCGCGCATGCTGAAAAGCAGAAAGCAGACCTCCGCGCCCAAAGGCGGGCGCACGGCGTTCCACTCCCTCACGGGCTCGCTGCGTATCGAAGGCGGGGTCGTGCATAACGACGATTTGCTGCTGGACGGCGTGGGGTTTCACGTCACGGGCAAAGGTGTCATGGCCGATTTGAACCGTCGCCGCATCGCTTATCGGGCGACTCTCGCGGTTCCGCTTGAAGATAGCGATGGGAAATCTTCTGTGGGCCTGCGCGGCTTCGAGATCCCGGTGCGCTGCGAAGGCGAGCTGTCCGTATCGAGCTGCAAGCCCGATCTCGCGGGTTTGCTCGGCAAGGCGGTGAAAGGTGTGGTGAACAACGGACTCGGGCGCAAACTCGAGGACGAGGCCCGGGGAGCCGGCAAGGCGCTGCGCAAGCTGCTCGAATTTTAGAGATGAATGCGGAACCCACCGCCGAGTTTGCGCATCTGCTGCTGGCCTGGCACGCGGAACATGGGCGCCATAGCCTGCCCTGGCAACGGGATCCAACGCCCTATCGCGTGTGGGTGTCCGAAATCATGCTGCAGCAAACGCAGGTTTCCACGGTTGTACCCTACTTCGAGCGCTTCATGGCGCGCTTTCCGACCGTGGGGAGCCTGGCTGCCGCGCCACTGGATGAAGTGCTGCATCACTGGTCGGGGCTGGGTTACTACGCGCGCGCGCGAAACCTGCACCGCGCAGCGGCTGCTCTGACTAACGCGCATGGCGGCGAATTTCCGCCAGCGCTTGAAGAGGTCCTCGCACTGCCAGGCATCGGACGCTCCACGGCGGGCGCCATCCTTGCGCTCAGTCGCGGGCTTAGACACCCCATCCTCGATGGCAATGTGAAGCGCGTGCTCGCCCGATGCTTTGCGGTGGAAGGATGGCCCGATGCGCCGAAAGTTCAGAAGGTGCTGTGGGCCTTGGCGGACGCGCTCACCCCGGCAGAAGGCGTGGCGGCCTATACCCAGGCCATCATGGACTTGGGCGCCACGCTCTGTACGCGCAGCCGCCCCGCATGCGAACGCTGTCCGGTGGCAACGCTGTGCGTGGCACGAACACGCTCGCAAGTCGAGAACTATCCCGCACCGCGGCCCCGCAAGGCGCTACCAGAGCGCAGAACACGCTTCATGGTGCTGCGGGATCCCACAGGGCGCTGGCTGCTCGAAAGGCGCCCGACACGCGGCATCTGGGGTGGACTGTGGAGTTTTCCGGAAGTCTCCGCCGCGGAGTCGCTGGAAACCTGGTGCGCCGCGCGCGGCTTCAGCTTGCGTGCGCCACCCGCCGTGTTGCCAACGATCGTGCACACCTTCACCCATTTTCGACTGACCATCGAACCCTGGCGCGGCGACGTTCACGCGCCGCCCCAGAGAGTGCGGGAAGCCGATGATGTGCACTGGTACGACCCTGGCAACCCGATGGCGCTCGGGCTTGCGGCGCCGGTGAGCCGCCTGCTGGAAACGCTGGCGCGGCCGGCCACCGGATGACCCCGGGTCGGGGCTTTGGTATAAGACGCGCGCCGCTTTTTTCTGCGAAGGGAACCCGATGAGCCGGACCGTAAATTGCGTGAAGCTTGGCCGCGAGGCCGAGGCGCTGCCCCG
>JBIKOF010000122.1:0-5737 GCA_044358205.1 Gammaproteobacteria bacterium
GCCGCTGCGTGAATTCACGGAGCAGGCTTACCTCGACTATTCGATGTACGTCATCCTCGATCGGGCCCTGCCTCATCTGGGTGACGGTTTGAAGCCGGTTCAGCGCCGCATCATCTACGCGATGTCCGAGCTTGGCCTCAATGCCACGGCCAAGTACAAGAAATCGGCGCGAACGGTCGGAGATGTCATCGGCAAGTTCCATCCACACGGGGATTCCGCCTGCTACGAGGCGATGGTGCTGATGGCACAGCCATTCAGCTACCGCTATCCGCTGGTGGATGGGCAAGGTAACTGGGGCTCCCCCGACGATCCGAAGTCGTTTGCCGCCATGCGGTACACGGAAGCCAAGCTCACGCCCTATGCCGATGTGCTGCTGGGCGAACTGGAACAAGGCACTTCCGACTGGGTCCCGAATTTCGACGGCACGCTCGAGGAACCGCGTCTTCTGCCTGCGCGTCTTCCGAATGTATTGCTCAATGGCACCACCGGGATTGCGGTGGGCATGGCCACCGACATCCCTCCGCACAATTTGCGCGAGGTAGCGGCGGCCTGCGTGTACCTGTTGGAAAATCCCGACGCGTCGGTCGCCGATCTGGCGATGCATGTGCGCGGCCCTGATTTTCCCTCGGGCGGAGAGATCATCTCGTCGGTCGAGGATTTGCGACAGGTCTATGAGACCGGTAACGGGGGCGTCCGCATGCGGGCGTGTTACGAAATCGAAAACGGTAACATCGTGATCACCGCGTGGCCGTATCAGACTTCCGGCTCGCGCATCATCGAGCAAATTGCAGAGCAGATGCAGGCTCGCAAGCTGCCGATGCTGGAGGACGTGCGCGATGAATCCGATCACGAGACGCCCATCCGCATCGTGCTGATCCCACGCTCGAACCGCATCGAACTGGAGCCGCTGATGCAGCACCTGTTCGCTACCACGGATCTGGAGCGAAGTTTCCGCGTCAACCTCAATGTGATCGGCCTCAATGGCCTGCCCGGTGTGCGCAACCTGAAGACCTTGCTCGCCGAGTGGCTGGAATATCGCAGTGCCACGGTGCGGCGTCGGCTGCAGTTCCGGCTCGACAAGGTCAACGATCGTCTGCACATTCTGGCCGGCTATCTCATCGCATATCTCAATATCGATGAGGTCATCCGCATCATTCGCTATGAGGATGATCCCAAGGCTGCGCTAATCGCGCGCTTCGAGCTAAGCACCGTACAGGCCGAAGCCATTCTTGATCTGCGCCTGCGTAACCTCGCACGCCTGGAAGAAACCCGTATCCGCGGCGAGCAGCGCGATCTCGACGCTGAGCGCAAGCGCATCGAACAGATCCTCACCTCGCCCAAGCGTCTGCGCACGCTCATCAAAACCGAAATCGAAGAAGATGCCGAGACCTTTGGCGACGAGCGACGCTCGGCCATTGTTGCGCGCGCCGCGGCGCAAGCGCTGTCCGAAACCGAACTGGTGCCGGCCGAACCTATCACGGTGGTGCTGTCGGAAAAGGGCTGGATTCGCGCAGCAAAGGGCCACGACATCAACGCTGCCGAACTCGCCTATCGCAGCGGTGACCGGTTTCTGGCCGCGGCCCGCGGACGGACCAACCAGACGCTGGTGTTTCTGGGTGCGGACGGTCGCAGCTATTCGCTGGCCGCGCACGGCCTGCCCTCAGCGCGCGGGATGGGCGAGCCTCTCGCGGGACGCCTCAGTCCGCCTGATGGCGTGCCGTTCGCTGGGCTGGCGCTGGGCTCACCGGACCAGTCGGTCGTGGTGGCCAGCAATGCGGGCTATGGATTCATCACCACCCTGGACACGCTCGCCGTACGCAACAAGGCAGGCAAGTCGCTGCTGAACATTCCCGAGGGCAGTCGCGCGCTGCCGCTGGTGATACTGGGTGATCCGGCGCAAGACGAACTGGCCTGCGTCACCAATACCGGACAGTTGCTGGTGTTTCCGGCAAAAGAGCTGCCAGTGCTGGCTCGCGGCAAGGGCGATCGACTCATCAACATTCCCGGCAGCAAGGCACGTGATGGCTCGGAGTTGCTCATCGCCGTGGCGGCGTTGAACCCCGGTGCCAGCTTGAAGCTGGTTGCGGGGAATCGGCATCTCACGCTCAAGCCACGCGACCTCGATGCGTACCGCGCAGAGCGAGCGCGGCGGGGCAACAAGTTGCCGCGAGGCCTTCAGCGTGTCGACGAGATCATGGCACTGGAGCCCGGCGCGTCGTAGTTCGGCGCGCGGGACAGAACGCCACAGCAGAAGCCCTCAAAGCAGGGGAGTCTGAGGGATCTCCACCGGGAAATTGCTCATGCCGACGCCGGCCAGACGGTAGCGCGTGGCTGGATCCTGATCTACCCGCTCCAGCAAACTCAAAGCGTGCTGCACCAGATCCGCCGCGGACTGGGGCGGGGAGGGGGGCGTGACACTGCGAGTGAGTGACTGGAACTCACGGGTTTTCAACTTCAGAACAATGGTCCGGCCCTGCCGACCGCGCTTCTGGCCTGTGAGCCAAGTTTTGAGCGCACAATCGCGCACGATGCCGTGCAGCGCGTCCAGAGGCAGATCTTCCTCCAGGGTCTGCTCGACCGAAATCTGCTGCGCTTCGCGGTGCGGCGCGACGATTGAGGGGTCCTCACCGCGCGCCAGGCGCGCAAGACGTTCCCCCTGACGCCCGAAGCGCCGCGCCAGTTCTCCCTCTGACATAGCCCGCAGATCGCGTACTTGATTGAGCCCCAGAAGCTGCAGCTGGTACTCGGTGGTTCGGCCAACACCCGGCAGCCGGCCGACGGGCAAGGGCGCGAGAAAATCGAAGACTTCATGCGGCTGGATCACGAACAGCCCATCGGGTTTGCGCCAGTCGGAAGCGATTTTGGCCAGAAATTTCACCGGGGCCACGCCGGCTGAAGCCGTGAGTCCCGTCGTGTCGCGGATTTCCTGCCGAATGGTCTGCGCCACACGGGTGGCCGTGGGCAGGCCGCGCTGGTTCTCGGTGACATCGAGATAGGCTTCATCGAGGGACAGCGGCTCAACCAAGGAGGTGTGGCTGAAGAAAATATCGCGAATCTGGGCCGATACGGCGCGGTAGCGCGCGAAGTCCGGTGGTACGAACACCGCGTCCGGGCACAGCCGCTCAGCCTGGCCCGCCGGCATCGCCGAGCGGATCCCGAATTTGCGCGCCTCATAGGACGCTGCACACACCACCGAGCGCGGACCGCGCCAGGCCACCACCACGGGTCGACCACGCAGGCCGGGATCGTCCCGCTGCTCGACGGACGCATAGAATGCGTCCATGTCGACGTGGATTATCTTGCGCATCGGGACGGGTTTAGCGCGGGCGCGGCCTCGGGATCATTGGGAAGAAGGCTCGCCGTCCCTGCATCGCCGGTCAAGCAGGAGTGTCACTCCAGGGGTAGGGTCAGGCAGACACGTGCTTCAAGGCTCGGCCCCTTTTCGCGCCATAGGCCTCAAACAGCGGGCTTCCGTCGGCGCTGATGAACTGCGCAGGGCCGCGACCTGTCGACCATTCGATGGCCATCCGGGATCGCGGCGCCTAGGATGACAGGCCCCGGCATTGGCCTCAGGAGCGCGTACATGCAACCTTCTTCCGATTCTTCTCTCTCGGGCGCCGATGCTTCGAACACGCTCACCACCTGCACAGCCAGTGAGCTGCTCGAGCTCTACCGGGCCGGCGACACGACTCCCACCGAAGTTGCGGGTGCGGTGCTCGAGCGCATCTCCCGGCTCAACCCGCTGCTCAACGCATTTTGCTGGCTGGATCCGGAAGCCACTCTGGCCAGTGCCGCGCGCAGCGACGCGCGATGGCAGGCGCACCGCCAAACAGGTTCACCGGTCGGTGAACTAGAAGGCGTCCCGGTTTCCATCAAGGATTTGATCCTCACCACGGGGTGGCCCACCTTGCGTGGCAGTCGCTGTATCGACTCCCTTCAGGACTGGTCGGTGGATGCCCCGGTCACGGCCAGGCTCCGCGAATCGGGTGCGGTTTTGCTGGGCAAGACGACGACACCGGAATTCGGCTGCAAGGGTGAGACGAATTCACCACTCACCGGCATCACCCGCAATCCCTGGGATCGCACGCGCACGGCCGGGGGCTCCTCCGGGGGGGCTGCCGCGGCCGTCAGTGCGGGGCTAGGGCCGATCGGCATTGGCACCGATGGTGCGGGGAGTGTTCGTATTCCGGCGGCCTTCTGCGGCAACATCGGGCTCAAGCCCAGTTTTGGTCGCGTGCCAGCATTCCCGCTGTCGCCCTTTGGATCGGTTGCGCACCTCGGTCCCCATGCGATGAGTGTGGAGGACATCGCACGTGTGATGTCCGTTATCAGTCGGCCAGACGCGCGCGACTGGACCTCACTGCAGCCACTGCCCGCAGACTTTCGTTTCGAGGCGGCCCTTGCCGGCGGGGTTAAAGGAATGCGGGTGGCGTATTCCCCTCGGCTGGGCTACGTACGGGCGCTGGATCCTGCGATCGAGCGTGCGTGTGCGCACGCGGCCGAGACATTGGAGGCGCTGGGCGCCCAAGTGGAGGCCTGCGATCCCGGTATCGACGACCCACTGGAGATCACCACCTCCCTTTGGTTCGCGGGCGCTTATCAGGTCTGGCGCACCCTGAGTCCCGAGCAGCGGACCCTGTGCGACCCGGATTTTCTGGCCCAGGCGGAACTTGGTGCTGCCATCGATGCGAATGCCTTGCACCACTGGAACCAGAAGCGTGGCCTGCTGGGTTCGCGTCTGCGCGAATTCATGCAGGCCTATGATTTGATTCTTACGCCGAGCACGGCGGTGACCGCGTTCGCGGCACGGCCCGCGGGCCACAGTCCCATGGACCCTCACCGGATGCTCGGTTGGACGCCTTACAGCTATCCCTTCAACCTGTCCCAGCAACCAGCGATCAGTCTTCCTTGGGGGCTGAGCGATGAGGGGTTGCCGCTGGGCATCCAGTTGGTGGCCCCGATGTTCGGGGATGCATTGCTGCTGCGGGCGGCGCAGGCGTTGCAGGCATGTCAGCCACCCCGACGGCCCGCGCTGTGAAATTTGGATACCGCGCAGCACATAAAGGGGTGATGCGCTTGCATGTGCGGTGCCCACGGACCTTGCATCCCCGTCCGTGGGTGTGCTCGGATGCCCTCCCGATACCGCGAAGGAATTGGCTTGAGCAAGCAGATAAAAGTTAACGGCCACGGCGTCGCCGATGCCCAGCTCCAGCGTCGCATATTCATCGGCCTCGCGGTGGGGGCGGGTACGGGCCTGGTCGTTAATCTGGTGGCGCCCGACGCCGACTGGGTCGCGGCGCTCATCAACCATGTCACCCAGCCGGTCGGCCAGCTTTTCCTCAATCTGCTGCTGATGGTGGTGGTGCCCTTGGTATTTTCCTCGCTGGTGCTCGGGGTGGCGGGGCTCGGTGACATCCGACGCCTTGGTCGGGTGGGTGTGCGTTCCTTTGTGTATTGCCTGGTTATCTCAGCGATTTCCGTGTTGTTGGGGCTCGGCCTTTCCAACCTCATCAAGCCCGGCGAACACTTGTCGCCGGAAATTGCGGACGCGCTCAAGACCCACTACGCGAGCGCGGCAGCGACGCATGTGTCGGCAGCGCAGCCCAGTGGTCAGACCTCACCCACGCCGCTGGCGCAGGTGGTGAGTTCTATCGTTCCACGTAATCCTTTGCAGTCGGTGGCGACTGATCCGCCCAACATGCTCCATCTGATGTTCTTCGCTCTGATGGTGGGAATT
>JBIKOF010000176.1:0-4822 GCA_044358205.1 Gammaproteobacteria bacterium
TGTTGCTCAGTATCTGGGCTGCGGTTCCGGTCATTCTGCTGATAGAACCCTCTGGTTTTGGTGCCTTCGCCCCCCACACTGATTTGGCCGGCTTTATCCGGCACACGGGGTGGTGCTGGTTGTGGGTAGGCGTGGGGGGGCTGGCGGCGCGCACGCTCCAGCTATGTTTGATGCGTGACCTGCAGACTGGACTTGTATGGTGCACCAAGATCCTGACCGACCCCTTCCACGATCTCTGGCTCTACTGGCGAGCGCCGCTTCAGTTGATGAGAGGGGAACTGCGTGACGTTGCGCACGAGAGCGGCACTGGGGGGTGATTGCGATGGGGGAGCGGTAATGCCGGCCTTAGGATGGCACACGGCCGAGACCGACTACCTCACGCAATAATTGAAGTGCGATGGCACGATTCGAGGCATCCGCTGAGACCCAGCACCAGCCATCGTCAACCATGGCGCGTGCGGCTGCCAGGAAAGCCTCCACGAAGTCTCTGAAGTCTTTTTCTGTAAAGTCCAGACTGAAGATGAATCGGCCGGTCCCCACCCAACTCAGCGCAAGGCCTGCCTCCCGCAGGTAGTATTGGAACATCCAGTTGTAGCGCGAGGGGCGTTCAAAAATCACGGTCCATACAGTCCCCAGAGCGGCCACGCGCACCGGGAGATCTGCAGCTTCGAGCAGTCGGTTCAGAGTCGTTGCCCGATCCTCCCAGAGCTCATCCAGATTCTGGTAAAGGGCGGCCACTTCCGGCGAATCGAGCGCATCCAGAAAACAGGCCATCGCGCCCATTACAACCGGATGAGAATTGAATGTGCCGCGGGCAAAGCAGAGATCGCCGGGGTATTTTTCGCGGAAACGCCGCATCAGGGAACTGCGTCCGCAGACCACCCCAATCGGCAGTCCGCCGCCCACCGTCTTGCCGTAGGTGACAAGGTCCGCCTGTACGTCAAAGTAGGACTGCGCTCCTCCTCGCGCCAGGCGAAACCCCGTAAATACCTCGTCCAGGATAAGTGGGATTCCTCGCTCGCTGCATATTGTGCGAAGTGACCTCAGCCATCTCGCATACGCCTCGCGGTCAACGCCATGCCCTTGCCGACTGCCCATGAGAGAAGAATCACCGGGTGCGGCTTTGTTGGGATGCATCGCTTGAAGGGGATTCACCAGCACACAGGCGATGTCGTTTCGGGACCGCAAGACACGCAGGCTACGCTCGTCCATGTCCCTGAGGGTATAGGTGCGTTCCTCTACCGAGGGATTACCCGGCCCGGGTTGCACCTCTCCCCACCAGCCGTGATAGGCGCCGCAAAATCGGACGATATGGGTACGCTTTGTGTGATAGCGAGCAAGGCGCACCGCCTGCATGACTGCCTCGGTGCCGGACATGTGGAAGGTGACTTCTTCCAGGCCTGACAGCGCGGCCAGGCGACGCGCGTTCTCAACTGTGAGGGGATGGAGATAGCCCAGCATACCGCCTGCCGCCTCAACCCGGGCCAAACCCTCCTTCATGGTGCGTTTGTAGAATTCGTTACCCAGCAGGTTCACGCCGTAGGAACCGGTGAGATCGAGGTATTTGTTGCCGTCGAGGTCTTCTATTCTGTTGCCGTGGGTTGCAGTGGCGAAGGGTGCGCTAGGCATGAATTCCTTGACCGTGCGACTGAAAGGGAAAGGCACGCGATAAGTAGAAGTGAGCTGATAGTCAGAAAGAAACGGCATCCCCGTCGCGGCGAGTTCAAGGGTTTTGGGCTGTCGGCTACGGAGTCTGGACGCAAGCGCCCCGAAAGCCGCGCGGCGTTTATCTTCAATGGATGCCGGGGCACCGTCGACTCTGAAAAATCCTGAGAAAGCGTAGTTAATCGCCGGGAGACGCGAAGCCAAATACTTTGCGATGCGCGCGTGTCCAGTCAGAGACGGGTGTTTAGCTCTGGAGAGGCGAATGCGAGCCCAAGCCCGCGGTGCCGCTAGAAGAACCAAAATTAAGGTAAGAATCGAGGTTGTCATCAAGCGGTAATCCGGTCGATTGAATCTTTCGTCAAGCCTGCTTCATGAGGGTTACGGGCACATGAAACCGCCGAGTCCTCTTGCATGGCTTGCCCGGCTCGGATGGCTGAACTTTGTACTTACGAACAGGATCCCCCGACGGACAGTCACCCGCCTCATGGGTTGGCTCAGCAAGCAGGAAAGCGAGCCGCTGGTGGCATTCCTGCGAGCGGTCTGGGGCGCTTTCGCGCCGCTCGACCTGAGTGACGCGGCACCAGACGAATACCGCAGTCTGCACGCAATTTTCACCCGGCGCTTGCGCGAGGGCGCGCGCCCCATCTGCCCGGCTCCCCATCATTTCGTGTCGCCCTGTGATGCATTGATCGGTGCCACCGGCCGCGTTACTCAGGGCCAGATGCTTCAGGCAAAAGGGATGGCATACCCCTTGGCAGAACTTCTGGACGACGCTGAACTCGCGGCCAGTTTCGAGGGGGGAATTTATGTCACCTTGAGGCTGACCTCAGTGATGTATCACCGCGTCCATGCGCCGCGCGACTGCCTTGTGGAGGGAGTTGTCCACCACCAAGGTGACACCTGGAATGTGAACCCTCCCGCGTTGGCCAGAGTTGCTCATCTCTTCTGCAAAAATGAGCGCGCGGTGCTCAAATGTCGCGACCGGGCAGATTCGCGCTTGTTTCTGATTATCCCGGTGGCGGCCATTACAGTAGCGGCCCTGCGACTGCATTGCGTTCCCCACCTGCTTAACCAACGTTACCGTGGCACTCGAAAATTCATCTGTAACGAAGCCTATGGGAGGGGTGATGAATTGGGTTGGTTTGAGCATGGATCGACCGTGATAGTCATCGTTCCCCCAGGCTGGCGACTGGTTTCGGGCGGTGGGAATTCTGCGGCGACAGTTCGAATGGGGGAGCCGCTTCTGCGACAAAACGATGCGATTCTGCAACAGGCGCAAGATGACTGATGAAGGTATCAACCGACGTGTCCCAGGCATATGTTCTGGCCAGAGCGACAGCTTTCGATCGATCAAGGAGAAGGGCCGCGAGCACGGCCTCTCGCAGGTCTTCTGACAAGAAGCCGGAAATCCCGTGACTGATCACGTCAAGCGGACCTTGGACCGGGTAAGCGGCCACGGGTAGCCCACAAGCCATGGCCTCCAGAAGCACCAAGCCAAAGGTATCCGTGCGGCTGGGGAACACGAAAACGTCCCCGCCAGCGAGATGCCGCGCGAGATCCCGCCCGAACAGCGGACCCATGAAATGGGCGCTCGGGAACTGTTGCCTCAGGCGAGCAAGATCGGGGCCGTCGCCTATGACAACCTTGCTTCCTGGCAGATCGAGGTTGAGGAAGGACTCGATGTTTTTCTCGACGGCAACGCGCCCCATGTAAATGGCAATAGGCCCTGGCAGCGGGAGTCGGAAGGGCTCTTCGGGGTGGAAAACGGTGGTATCTACACCCCGTGACCAAAGGCGGAGGTGACCGAAGCCGCGTGCCTCTAGGTGGTTGCGCTGTGTGGGCGTAGGAACAAGGGTGCGGACCGCGGGCTCGTGAAAACGCTGCAAAAGGGCGTAGGTCCAGCGCGTCGGCACCGGGGCACGCAGACGCAGGTATTCGGGAAACTGTGTGTGAAAAGAGGTGGTGAAGGGCAGGTCTCGGTCGAGACACCACCGACGTGCGCTCAGGCCCAGCGGACCCTCGGTAGCGATATGAATCGCCTCGGGTTCAAACGCTTCCATCACACCTGCGACACCGCGGCCGGGAAAGATTGCGAGGCGAATGTCGGGATAGGTTGGGCAAGGCAAGGTTCTAAACTGTCCCGGATGAATCACGTGCACCTGATGGCCTTTTTTACCAAGGTACTCGCAAGTGGTCTGCAGGGTGCGGACTACGCCATTGACCTGAGGGCTCCAGGCATCCGTGACGAGGAGAATGCGCATGTGTCACCGCAGAGGGAATTAGACGCGCGCACGGTAAGCCTCTTTCATTGAATCCGTGTGACAGCGTTTCATCAGCAGCGCTGGCTTCAGCCGTAACCCGCCGGCCAGAGATCGCGCCAGGACTGGTTCAATTCCTGTTGCGAAGCCATGCGCAGTCCGCCGGTCCCGCGTGTGAAACGCGGGACCAGGGTCAGTGGCTTACGCGAAGTGCGGCATGATCTCGCGCGAGAATTGATCTACCACCTCGCGGGTGGGGCGGATGGGCTGCACGGCGACCTGATGCACGCCGGCATCGCGCATCGCCTCGATCATGCCCAGCACCTCTTTGCGGGTGCCGGTAAGCGTAGTCGCCTGAATGATCTTCTTGGTCATCAGGGCCTCGTGCTCGTCCTTCAACTGCTGCAGATAGCCCTCGTAGAGTTTCAAGTGACGGGTTTCGACCGGCGCATTGGGTTCGCGGTAGACATCGGCGAAGCCCATCAGATCGTCGCGCAGTGAACCGGGGATGGCGGTGGGATCCTTGTGGCAGGACAGGGCAAAGATATTGCTGGAAGACGCCACCATTGGACCGACCGCCTCACGCACCGTACGGGTTTCGATTTCCTCTTCGGAATCGGTCAGGTAGAAGGCCGTCATCGATAGCACATAGACCTTGTCCGGATCGCGTCCCGCTTCCTCGGCACCCTTCTTCACATGCCCGACCATCCATTTGACGAGGTCGGGGTGGACGGCGCCAAAGAGAATCACCCCATCAGAAATTCGGCCTGCCAGCTGGGCCACCTTGGGGCCGCTGGCCGAGATGTAGATCGGGATCCGGTCCTCGATGTTGATATAGCCCATCGAAGGATTGAGGAACTTGATCTTGCGGTGGCGATCGCCCTCGCTGTAGTCCGTGA
>JBIKOF010000123.1:0-5676 GCA_044358205.1 Gammaproteobacteria bacterium
ATCCGGGAGTAGATTGAACTCGCGGATGACGTTAGCCCCGATCACAAGCGAGGCAAAATCCCCCTCACTAAAACGTCCTGCAGTCCCGAATCGCGCATCTTCAAGGCCATTGCGGCGGTAGCTGAGATCGGTCTCGATGCGCCAGGCACCGAGGGCCCAGCCAACCGCGCCGGTTGTGGTCCAGCCTACGTCTGTATTGGCCGTGGCGTTGCCAGACAGTGTCCCGCGACCTGTCAGATCCTCGTCACCGGTGAACCCGGCCCCAGCGAGCAGTCTAACGTAGGGCTCTGCCTCCGCTACGGGATGGTGGATAGCCACAGCACAGAGTGTTCCGACCAGTAAGGTGCGGACAACATGGAAAGACAAGCGCATTGAGAGTAACCCTCTGAGTTTGGAGCGCTCAGGGTAGAGGTCAACAGTGAGGATTGTTTATGCGTCTACACGGCCGGTTCGGAAACTTCACGAACGGAGGGTCGCGAGCGGGGGAGAGCAGCGGATTTCTGCGCTACCTCATTGGCTGGACCGTCGCCCTGGCTTTTGTTTTCAGCTTTACAGGCGGCGGTAACGAGAGCTTCGCGGGGTCTGCGTCGCGCTTCGCCTACTGGTTCGTGCATGTTGGCTCCGGGCTTGCGGTGGTTTCCTGGGTCTGCTCCCTGCTGCAGCGCGGACCGTGTGGACGCTGGCCTTTGCTGCTGCAACTCACGGTCTATGGCGTCTGTGGCGCCGTCGCCTTTACCCCGCTGGCAATCCTGTTTGAAACGCTACTGCCGGTTGCCGGAGCGCCGGATGGGCCCCCGAACTGGCCGATTCAGGCTGCGCGTGAGGGATGGATCACCGCGAGCCTCGCTGAGTTCGGGGGGCTGGCGCCGAGTTTTCTCGGGAGCTGGATCGTGATCAATCTTGCCTACGTTGTTCCAACTGGGCGCGGGCAGCCCGCGAAGCCAGCGGTGCGCGTCGTGGCTAGTGTTGAGCCCCGGCATCCACCCACGCCAGCAGTGCCCCCTGAGACTGCCGGGGAGCCCGAAAAAATCCCCCCTGTTCCAGCGGGAAGTAGCCCTTCTGCATTGACCCAGAGTCACCGGGCGCACGAACACCCCCGCTCTGTTGCGATGGAGAGTGAGCTACCCGAGACCGCGCCGAGTGGCGGAGTACGTGATCGGCTGCCACAGGCGCTTGGCGGGGATATCATCCACCTCCGCGCTGATTTGAACTACCTGCACGTGACGACCGCAGGCGGCAGTGCCATGCTCCTGTACAGTTTGGCGCGCGCCGCCGCTGAACTTGGGGACATCGGGAGCGTGGTTCATCGCGCTCACTGGGTAGCTCATGACCATGTCGCAAGAACGCGTCGAACCGCTCAGGGCTTTGCCCTGATTCTCTCCAACGGGGTCGAGGTGCCGGTCAGTCGCCGACGACAGGCGGAAATTCGGGCGCGGTTCGGGGACACCTACCAGGCCCCGTCGATTCCACCTCGCTGAGGGCAAGATTGGGATGCGGGGACATCAGCACGAATCCGTCGAAGCGTGGCACGCGGGTTGCCGTCGACTTCAATACCGCCGAATTGTGACCAGATCGTCGCACGCGATAGCGTCAAACCCGCAAGCTCGATGGGCGGGGCCTTACCCCGCCGCCATTATTTCACCGTAACGTAACATCGCATGCCAATCATCCGTCCCATCGTTCGCCATGCGATGGATAATAGGCACTGCCATGAATTTATTGTTTCTTTGCACCGGCAACTCCTGTCGCTCGATTTTGGCCGAGGCCACTTTCAACCATCTTGCTCCCGCTGGTTTTAGCGCAGCCAGTGCCGGCAGCAGACCGATAGGCGCAGTGCATCCGCAAGCGCTGGCCTTGTTGGCGCGTGAGGGGATTGCCACGACGGGTCTTGCAAGCAAGTCCTGGGATACGCTCCCGGAGACACCGGACCTCGTGATCACGGTATGCGGAAATGCGGCGGGTGAGGTTTGTCCTGCCTACCTGCGCCCCACCCCGAGGGCGCACTGGGGCGTGGCAGACCCGGCTGCAGTCAGTGGCAGCGCGGCCGATGTCGAGGCTGCATTCGCGCTCGCTTACCGGACTCTTCGTCTGCGGATAGAGGCTTTCCTCGAATTGTCACATCGTCGCGCCAAGCTTGAGGATTCGGTTTTCCTCGCGGCACTTGCTCGCCTCGGGACGCTTGTGCCTTAGAACTGTGTACTGCCCGAGTTTGGATCCGTTTTCGTGCTTCAGGAGCATCCCATGCCAACCGATCGAACACCGCCAGCCATGAACCTCTTTGAGCGCTATCTCACCGTGTGGGTGTTTCTCTGCATCCTGGTCGGAATTGCGCTGGGCGAGTTCCTGCCCGGCGTGTTTCAGGCTATCGGTCGGCTTGAGGTTGCGCGTGTCAATTTGCCGGTCGGTCTTCTCATCTGGGTGATGATCATCCCGATGCTCGTGAAGGTGGATTTCGGCGCATTGGGAGAGGTTCGGCATCACCTGCGGGGTATTGGGGTCACGCTCGGGGTGAACTGGCTGGTGAAGCCGTTCTCGATGGCCTTTCTCGGCTGGTTCTTCATTCGGGAATTATTTGCGCCATGGTTACCCGCTGATCAGATCGACAGCTACATCGCAGGCCTCATCCTCCTCGCCGCGGCACCCTGTACCGCTATGGTGTTTGTCTGGAGCCGGCTTACCAACGGTAATCCGCTGTTCACGCTCTCGCAGGTGGCGCTCAACGACACCCTCATGGTCTTCGCCTTTGCGCCGTTGGTCGGGCTGCTGCTCGGTATGTCAGCCATCACGGTACCGTGGGCCACGCTCATCACATCGGTCGGTCTGTACATCGTCGTTCCAGTGATCTTGGCCCAGATTTGGCGCAGACGATTGCTCGCGGGCGGACAGAAGGCGTTTGACGCCGCGATGGCCCGAGTCGGCCCTTGGTCCATCATGGCACTGTTGGCGACCCTGGTGCTGCTCTTTGCCTTTCAGGGCAAGGCCATCCTTGCCCAGCCGCTTATCATCGCGCTGCTCGCGGTGCCAATTTTCGTGCAGGTGGTATTCAACGCCGCGCTGGCGTACGGGCTCAACCGCGCGTTGGGCGAACGACACGACGTGGCCTGTCCTTCTGCGCTCATCGGCGCGTCAAACTTTTTTGAGCTGGCGGTGGCCGCTGCAATCAGCCTTTTCGGCTTCGAATCGGGGGCGGCACTCGCCACCGTGGTGGGCGTGCTGATTGAAGTGCCAGTGATGCTGTTGGTGGTGCGCGTAGTCAATCGCAGCAAGGGTTGGTACGAGCGCGCGGCCTGAGGCCGCGCCAACTACGTTGCTGTCTGGGGCGCGGTTGCAATGGCGGCCAGGGTTTGCCCCTCGCCCGGCGAGCCGGCGGCTTCCTTGCGTTCGGAGTAGCGGTCGACCAGTGCGGCAGCGTGCGGGCGTAACAGCACTGTGAAGCGAATCAGCTCTTCCATGACATCGACGATTCGGTCGTAGTAGGCCGAAGGCTTCATGCGACCCGCATCGTCGAATTCCGCATAAGCCTTCGCGACGCTCGACTGGTTGGGAATGGTGAACATGCGCATCCAGCGTCCCAGCAGGCGCAAGGTATTCACCGCGTTGAAACTTTGTGACCCCCCGGATACCTGCATCACTGCGAGGGTCCGACCTTGCGTGGGACGCAGCGCACCCAAGGCCAGTGGCAGGTGATCGATTTGCGCCTTCATCACCGAGGTGATCTGGCCATGACGTTCGGGACTGCACCATACCTGTCCTTCCGACCACAGCGAGTGCTCGCGCAATTCCCTTACAGCAGGATGATCATCTCCGGCAGTCTGGTCGGGCAGCGGGAGCTCGCGTGGATCGAAGATTCGCGTCTCCGCGCCAAAGAACTCTAGCAGCCGGGCAGCTTCCTCCACTGCGAGTCGCGAATAGGCGCGCGCCCGCAGGGATCCGTACAGCAGCAGAATGCGAGGTTTGGGCGTCTGCGCACCCAGTCCCATCGCCGGGCGCGGGTACGCCATTCGCAAGTCCAGCGCAGGCAGATGGGCTGCTTCCGTCAGAGCATAGAGGGGCATGGGTCGGGTTCTCCAAGTTAACGCTGGCGCTGACAGCGCAGGACGCTCTCGCTATCGTGGTAAAACCCGCACTGCTGCTGCAGCGCTACTTTGAGTCGCGCCCGGGCCCTGTGGATGCGAACACGCGCGGCACCGAGAGAGATTCCGAGGACAGCGGCTGTCTGCGCGCAGTCCATGTCCTCCAGATCATGCAGGATGAGGGCCGCTCGGTAGTCGGATGGGAGGCTGTCGATGACTTCCCGTACACACTGGTTCATGTCGTCGAACTCCAGACGATCATCGAGTGCGGTCTCACCGTCCTCTATCTCAAGGAGGGCGTCCATGTCCACGATAATGCGGCTCCGCTCAGGCCGACGCAGGTAGTCGGCCGCGACCCGACTCGCGATCGCGAATACCCACGTTTTGAGGGAGGCGCGGCCTTCGAAGTGCGCGAGACCGCGGGAAATTCCGAGCAGCGTTTCCTGCACAAGGTCGTTCGCAGTGGCTTCGTTCCCGACCTGGCGCAGGAGATAGCGCTGCAGGTGGGGGGCATAGTCCCGGGCAACGGACGCAAAATCAGGTACGGCTTGCAAGGTCATGACATGAGATTCCGGGGAACCGGCTGTACGAGTGCCGATCGATCCGCGTTCAGCAGCATGCCTTGGCACCCGCGCCCTGAGCCGGCGCGCAGCAGGCATTGTCCTGCGCCGGTGCCTCGCCTGCGTTGGCCAGCGCGCGCGCGGCCTCGAGCACCTTGCTCGAAGGGACCTGACGAATCTTGTCCGCGAGAGCAAGGGCCTCGCCAATTTCGGTGTCGCTCAGACCTGCCTTGCGGGCAGCCGGGACGTGGAATTCCACACAGGGGATACAGTTGCTGGCGAGGGCCGCGCCCAGAGCGACCAGTTCGCGTTCACGGAGGGAAAGTGCGCTCATCTAAATTGACTCCTTGGCTGAATGCGGGAAACGCCCGCACGCGTCGTTCATGCCTGTAGTCGTGCGTATCAACCAAAATGTTACAGTGGAAAAGGGTCCTCTGGTCTGCGCCACGTCATCCGGCACAAGCCTGTGGGTCAATGGCGCTGAAACGGGCTTCATCTGGCGCGAGGCCGGTGGCAGGATGCGGTACAGGCGCTGGTCGCTCGCGCGCGCAAAATCTCAGGAGGGAGTCATGGTAGAAGCCAGTTGCGACCAAACACGGGGTGCTGGCCCATCAACCGGCGCGTGGATGCTCCTCGGAGCTGCCATCGCGGGAGAGATCGCGGGGGTAGTGGGTTTGCGATTCAGCGAGGGCTTCACCCATCCAATAGCCACCGCAACCGCACTCGGCGCCTTCGGAATGGCGCTTTTTCTGGTGAGTCGCGTGATGCGCGTGCTTCCGGTGAGCGTGGCCTACCCCCTGTGGGCAGGCGGCGGCACCGCCGGAGTTGCGGCACTGGGCATGCTCGCTCTGGACGAGCCGGTCACTTGGCTGCGTATCGGCGGCATTGTGCTGGTGCTGCTTGGCGTTGTGCTGATTAACAGCGGCGGGGAAAAACGCAGTGGTTGTTAACCTACGTCGCGTCCATTGGGGGCGGCCGTGAACCCCGCTTGGGGATTGGTGCTGGGGGCGATCGCCGCCGAGGCGGCCGCCGCGCTTGGTTTG
>JBIKOF010000124.1:0-5656 GCA_044358205.1 Gammaproteobacteria bacterium
GAGACCCTTGCGGCGCGCGTGCGCAGTTGCGGTGGAAGCCTTGAGTTCGGCTCTGAAGTGCGACGTATCCGCGTCGAACATGGTCGGGTGCACTCGCTGGAACTGACAGATGGCCGGAGCGAAGGTTTCGATGTCGTTATTGCCAACACCGAACCGTGGGCTGTGGCTGCGGGGTATCTGGGAGAAGACGTGCGAAGTGCATGCGGTGCACCTACCTCGCCCAATCCGTCACTCTCGGCGGTGACATGGACCTGTCGGGCACGCATCGAGGGCTGGCCACTCGCGCGCCACAACGTTTTTTTCTCGGATGACTATCCAGCTGAGTTCAATTCACTCCAGACGGGGCGCTACCCCGCCGATCCCACGATTTATCTCTGCGCGCAGGACCGGCCGACACCCGAAGATGCGCCCGCCAGCGCTTCCGAACGCGTGTTCATGCTGATGAATGCGCCGGCGCGCGCTGCGCCGGCCCCGGCCCCGGCCGCGTTGGAAGGCGTCGCCATGCGTCGACTCGCCCGCGCGGGAATCACCTTGACGCCCGAACCCGAAACGCTGGTCAGGACCACGCCCGCGGACTTCGCCGCACGCTTTCCCGGCTCGGGGGGCGCGCTGTACGGCATGGCCACACACGGCTGGCGCGCGGCTTTTGCCAGACGCGGAGCACGCACCAGCGTCCGCGGTTTTTATCTCGCCGGTGGCGGTGTACACCCGGGCGCCGGTGTGCCGATGGCCGCGCTTTCCGGTCGCTACGCAGCGTCCCAGGCGCTTTTCGATCTCGGACAGAGCTCCTCGGTCTCCGCCACTTCTCCGCGCATCAGGCAGGCCGTCACCGCGCCATGAAGCTCGACTTTCAGCACACCCCGCCAGCGGGTGGCTACTGCTGGTGGTATCTGGACGCCTTCAGCGATGATGGACTGGACGGCCTGACGGTCATCGCGTTCATCGGGAGTGTTTTTTCGCCCTACTACGCGCTGGCCCGCCGTCGCGGTCACGCAAGCCCGGAAAATCACTGTGCCTTGAATGTCGCCTTGTACGGCGCTCAGGCATCTCGCTGGAGCATGACAGAGCGCGGGCGCAGCGCGCTGCGTCGCGATTCGAGTGTCATGCAGATCGGTCCAAGTCGTCTCACGCTCGGCGCACACGGGCTCGTTATCGATGTGAACGAATGGTCTGTCCCACTCCCGCGGCGAATCAGAGGGCAGATAAGAGTGCGCCCCCACACAACTTTCGAGGGCGATTTTGCGCTCGACTCGGCTGGCCGCCATCTATGGGCGCCACGGGCGCCGCGCGCTGAGGTGGAGGTCGATCTGGACACACCCCGGGTTCAATGGCGCGGCGAGGCCTATCTGGACACCAATCGCGGCAGCGAGCCACTGGAAAGTGCGTTCGCAGACTGGGATTGGGCGCGGGCGACTCTGCCGGACAGCCGGACCGCGGTGCATTATCACGTGCGTTGCCGCGACGGTTCAGCGCGTGGGCTCAACCTTTCCTTCGGCGATGACGGCGCGCGCGCACTGCCACCGCTTGCACGTCATGCGCTGACGCGAAGCCGTTGGGGGATAGCACGCCCCGCCAGCTCGGATCTGGACGCCGCTCCGCACATTGTCAAAACACTCGAGGACACGCCGTTCTATGCACGCACGCGGCTGCATGCGCGCTGGGGCGGTGCGAATGTGGATGCCATGCACGAGAGTCTTTCGCTTGCACGCTTCGCATCCCCCTGGGTACAGGCAATGCTGCCGTTCCGGATGCCGCGCCGCGCCTGAACCCTAGAACGAATCGGCGGCCGAATTTTCCCACCCACGCGCGGGGCGCCATTCCGAGGCCGCACGGCCATTCTCCCGATCGAGGCGTTCCAGACGTTCGAAAAGAAGCAGGGTGCGCTCCACCCGCGCCTGCAGGTTCCACCAGGGCGGCGCCATCTCGCCGGCACGCGTCAATGGCCAAGCCGCGATGGCATCGATGAGCGCCGTGGCCTCCGGGGCGGCGAGCGAACGCGAAGATCGACCTGCAGGCAATGCCGCACGCAATGCGCCCGCCATGCAGCGTAGCTTGCGCACGGTCGAAACCTGCGCGCGCGCGCTCACAGAATCCCAACCGCGTCTGGCAACTTCGTGCCCGATTTCAGCGTATAGATGACGGGCAGCAAATAGACCGGGTCGGCAGGCCAGAGGCAATCGCTGAAGGCCACGATCCGCTCTTCGGTAGAACACCTCGGCTTGAGCCAGCAACCGCGCCGTGACCCGTGCGAGTGCGCGGGAGAACGCCGGTTCTCTCAGCAGTTCCTCTGGCTCGATCCCAGCTTCGCGCAACCACGCAAGAGGCAGATACAGCCGCCCGGCCCGCGCATCTTCGCCCACGTCACGCGCAATATTGGTGAACTGCATCGCAATCCCCAAATCGTTAGCGCGCGCGAGCTGGGATTCTTCGCGCACCCCCATGATCAACGCCATCATCATGCCCACAGTACCTGCCACGCGCACCGCGTAGGCCGTGAGCTCCGAAAGATCCTCGTAGCGCCGCTGGGCTGCGTCCCAGGCAAATCCCTCTAGCAGCGCAAGTGGTAATTCGCGGGGAATGGCGAACTGGTGCACCACCACGGCAAAGGCCCGATCGGCCGCGATATCAAAGGGTTTTTTGGCATAGATTGCCTCAACGCGCTGCTGCAGTTCGGCGAGTGCAGCGAGCGGATCGCTTGACTGGTCGATGGCATCGTCCGCCAGACGGCAGAAGCCGTAGAGCGCAGTTGCAGGTGCACGCAGGCGTGCTGGCAATAGGTGTGCCGCTGCAAAAAAGGAGCGCGAACCGTGACGCAGCAGGTCGCCGCAAGCGGCAAGATCCAGATCAGGCGTGGAGACGGACATCGGGTACCACCGAATCGAGTACACGAGCGGAGGACAGGACGCCGGGCAGGCCGGCACCTGGATGCGTGCCGGCGCCTACCAGATAAAGCCCCGCGATGTCCTCGCTACGGTTGTGGGGACGGAACCATGCGCTTTGCAGGAACCGCGGTTCAAGACCAAAGCCAGCACCCCGAAACGCGCCGAGACGGTTTTCGAAGTCGCCGGGGTGCATCACCCAGGAAGTCGACAGTTCGGCCTCCAGATTCGGCAGCACGGTATCGGAGAGCGCGCGGGCAATTGCCTTACGATAACGTTCCTGAATCGATGGCCAATCGATTCCGCCTTCAAGGTTGGGAACCGGCGAAAGAACATAGAAAGTGTCTCCGCCGGGTGGCGCAAGCGAGGGATCGGTCGCGGTTGGACGATGAAGGTAGAGGCTGAAATCCTCGGAGAGTCTTTTGCGCGAAAAGATATCGTCAAGCAGACCGCGATAGCGGGGACCCAGCAGCAGCATGTGGTGGGGCACATCTTCGTAACGTTTGCGAGTACCGAAGTACCATACGAAAAGTCCCATCGAGTAGTGAGCCCGTTCCAGGCGGCGATCGGTCCAGCGTCGCCGGTGCTCTGGCGCAATGAGATGCCGGTAGGTCCACGCTGAATCGGCATTCGAGACCACCACGTCGGCTGCGAGATGCTGTCCTCCAGCCAGGCGTACTCCTGTGACGCGTCGGTCGCGGACCGTGATTTCCTCTACGGCGGTCGAGGTGCGTATTTCAGTGCCTTGTCCTTCGATAAGCCGCGCCATGCCAGCGACCAGGCTACCGGTACCCCCCATGGCGAAATGCACGCCCCACGCACGTTCCAGATAAGCGATAAGCGCGTAGATTGCGGTCACCGAGAACGGATTGCCCCCAACCAGCAGGGGGTGATAGCTCAGGATTGTGCGCAGGCGCGGATCACGCACATGACGGGCGACCAAACCATGCACGCTGCGATAGGCCTGCAGCCGGAAAAGATCCGGCACCACGCGCAACATGCTCCTGATAGAGTGAAAGGAGACATGGCCCAGCTCTTCAAAGCCCACGCGGTAAATTGCCTCGCTCTGGCGCATGAAGCGTTCATAACCCGCAACATCGCCCGGAGAGAGCCTGGCCACTTCAGCGCGCATGGCTTCCGGATCACCGCTGTAGTCGAAACTTTCGCCTGAGTCGAAGCGGATACGATAAAACGGGGACAAGGCTCGAAGTTCGATGTCGTCCTGGAAACGCCGTCCGCACAAGTTCCAGAGCTCTTCCAGAAGGAAAGGCGCTGTGATGATGGTCGGACCGCAGTCGAAGGTGTGCCCGTCCTGAACGCGGACCGCAGCACGTCCGCCCAGGGTATCGAGTTTCTCAAGCAGGCTTACGCGGTAGCCGCGTGCGGCGAGACGAATGGCTGCTGCAAGCCCCCCGAAACCGCTGCCGACGACCACCGCACGCCCCCCGTCAGGGCGGCGTGGCATAGCGTCCGGTGCGGTAAATGATGTCAACATAGGTTGACAATCTAACATGTTCAGCGCGTACGCCAACCCCGGCGTGCACAGAACCAAGGGAAAGTAGGAAATCTAGCGTGTGTGGCGGGTGACAGAAGCCGCCAGCCGCCCGGCATCCGCGTGGGGGAGCGGCAGATAGTCCGCAGCGAGCGCCGTCGCGAGCTCGGCCGCCCGCGCGGAGGGCCGAGGGGAAGTGTCGATAAGCAGAGACTTCGCGCCCAGCAGCGCAAAATGCCGCGCGGTCTTCAGGGCATCGGAGTCCCCTGCCTCTCGTCCCTGAGCGCCATCCAGTCCGATATTGGCCCGACCGTCGGTAAAGAACACCACGAGCGGCGTATTGCCGCGGCGTCGAATCTCGACGGCCAGCCGCCCGGCCGAATCAATCGCTGCCGCGAGCGGGGTGCCGCCGCCGCCGGGCAGGGCAGCCAGGCAACGGCGGGCGCGAACCAGCGAGCGCGTGGGCGGTAGCAAGAGGTCGCTCACCTTGCCGCGGAAGGCGATGAGCGCCACTTCGTCCCGCCGCACGTAGCATTCCGCCAGCAGCAGTTCCACCGCCCCCTTTGCTTCGGCCAGCCGGTGGAGTGCGGAAGATCCGGACGCATCGACAACGAACAGCGTGGTGGTCCGCATCTGCTGCCGAAAGCGGCGGGTGCGGAGATCGTCCTTGCGCAACTGGCAGGGCCGACTGTCGTTGCGGCCGGCTGCCTCCATTCGGCGCTGGGTCTGCCAAGGCGCTGCCGCCTTCAGGCTGGCGATCAGATCGAGGCGCTCGCCTCGACGCGGGGGCGATTGTCGGCTAGGCAGCGGACGTCCGCGCGTTCCACTCCGCGTGCGTTCGCCTGCACGGCCCCCGGTACCGCGCCGCACGGTCCGTCCCAGACTAGCGGCGAGGCTGGATAAGACTTCGGGTCCCAGCGCGCTCGCCACGGCAGCGAGAACTACGTCATCAGGGAGACGCGCGTTGTCATCGGTGGTAGCCGAACTCTCCTCTGTGATGTCTGCAGGCGGCTGTGGGGGTGGCGGGGACTCGCAGGCCTGCGTGTCTTTGCTCTGCGGAAGCTGCGTCGCGCGGGGCGCGAGCACCCAGCGGACGGCAAGTTCAAGGTCACACGCGTCGGTCGTGATGCGTCCACCGAGCGCCGCGCTGACACGCGCCACACGGGCGGCATAAAGAAGTGCCCGCAGGCTGTGCACACCAAGACAGGCCGACAGATTGGCAAGCATTGGCAGGAGGTCGCCTGCATCACGCACGTCAGGCAGAGCCCTTTGGGCCGCCAGCACG
>JBIKOF010000125.1:0-5641 GCA_044358205.1 Gammaproteobacteria bacterium
ACTGCTCTACCTCATCATGGTCACCGGCTGCCTGTGGGAAAAGGCCGTGTTCGACCAATATCTGTTCGCGCGGCCTTTCTTTTGGGAAGACGTCTTCAGCATGGCCGTCCTTGCCTTGCATACAGCCTATCTCGCGGGGCTCATCACGGCAGCGCTCTCACCGAGAGCCTTGATGCTCCTCGCACTCGCAGCGTACGCCTCGTATGTCATCAATGCTGCGCAGTTTCTGCTGAAACTCCGCGCCGCACGTCGATCTGCCCCGGTACTCTCAACGAGCACTCCGCTGTCGGTGTCGAGCACATGAACGGACTCCCGCTCAAGCGTATCGATCCCGTGAACCTGCGCAAGGAACGCGGACAGCGGGAAGTTTTCTGTGGCCTCACGAGCATCGTATGGATGCACCGCAAGCTGCAGGATGCCTTCTTTCTGGTCGTGGGGTCGCGCACCTGCGCGCACCTGCTGCAGTCTGCCGCCGGCGTCATGATTTTTGCGGAACCCCGCTTTGGCACTGCCATCCTCACGGATCGCGATCTCTCCGGAAGTGCAGACGCCAACGCCGAACTGGACCGTGTCTGCCGCACTTTGGTCGAAAGACGGCCGGATATTTCGACGCTGTTCCTCGTGGGGTCTTGCCCGTCCGAGGTCATCAAACTCGATCTCCCGAATGCAGCCGAGCGTCTCAACCGCGACCTGCTACCCAAAGTCCGGGTGGTCGCCTTCACAGGCTCAGGCATCGAGACCACGTTTACTCAGGGTGAAGACCAGGCGCTGCGTGCAATGGTCCCCGACATGCCTGCTTCCGATATTTCGCAATTGCTGGTGGTGGGATGTCTTCCGGACATCGTTGAAGATCAGCTCAAGCGAGTGTTCGAAGCCCTGGGGATAGGTTCGGTGGCATTCTTCCCGCCGCGTAGAGCCCGCGACTTACCAAAGGTCGGACCCGGCACACACATTCTCCCTGCGCAACCTTTCAACGGGGAAACCGTGCGTGCGCTCGTCGCGCGCGGCGCAAAGCTTATTACCGCGCCTTATCCCTTCGGAGTGGAAGGGAGCACGGCCTGGTTTTCGGCGGCTGCTGAGCTCTTCGGCATTGCCCCGGACGTTTGCCAGCGCGCCCTGGCGCCATTTCGGCAGCGTGGAGAACAGGCGTTAACCCGGTATCGCGAACGACTTTCCGGTAAGAGCGTGTTCTTCATGCCTGATTCGCAACTCGAGATCCCGCTTGCGCGTTTCCTGTCGCAAGAAATGGGAATGCGCATCGCCGAGGCCGGCACCCCGTATCTCGATCAGCAAATGCTTGCCGGTGAGTTAGCGATTCTGGATCCGCAGATGGCGCTATGCGAAGGCCAGCACGTCGAAGAGCAGCTGACACGGATTCGAGAGCAGCAACCCGATCTGGTTGTGTGTGGTCTGGGTCTCGCCAACCCGCTCGAATCCTCCGGTCAGGCAACCAAATGGTCCATCGAACTCGTTTTCTCTCCCGTCCATGGGTTTGAACAGGCGGGAGACCTTGCGGAACTTTTCACTCGACCGTTCGTTCGGCGCGAGCGGCTGAGATTGCCGGAGGGTGCATGGAACTGACACTCTGGACCTACGAGGGGCCACCGCATGTGGGGGCGATGCGTGTCATCGCTTCAATGCAAGGCGTGCACTACCTCTTGCACGCACCGCAGGGCGACACTTACGCCGACCTCCTGTTCACCATGATCGAACGGTCTGAGCGCCGTCCCCCGGTGTCGTACACCACGTTCCAGGCGCGAGATCTGGGCGGAGACACAGCCAACCTGGTCATCGAGGCCGCGCGTGAAGCGGTGTGGCGTTTCAATCCAGAAGTGCTCGTGGTCGGTGAGTCCTGCACTGCTGAGCTCATTCAGGATCAACCGGGTAGTCTTGCCGCTCGTCTTGGCTTGCCAATTCCCGTCGTGTCGTTGGAACTGCCCGCCTACTCACGTAAGGAAAACTGGGGCGCGGCGGAAACCTTCTACCACCTCGTACGCGCCTGTCTCTCTGGCCACACCGAATCCGAAACGCGTAAATCGACCAACGCGACCGGGCGCCGCCCGCGCGCTAACCTTCTGGGACCCACCTTGCTCGGATTCCGATGCCGAGACGATGTGCTTGAAGTGACAAGGCTGCTGGAGTCACTCGGCATCGAGGTGAATGTCGTGGCCCCGCTGGGCGCAAGTCCCGCGGACCTCGCCCGTATTCCAGATGCGGATTTCAACATCGAGCTCTATCCCGAAGTTGCGCGCACGGCCTGCGCGTGGCTGGAACGCACGCTCAACATGCCTTGCGTGCGCCGTGTACCTTGCGGCGTCGGCGCCACACGGGAATTCGTCGAGGCCGTATGCACACTCGCGGGCGTGGTCCCGCCAGCCTTGCGTGAGGCTGATGATCCTGCCCGACAGCAGGGCTCGCGCATGCCTTGGTATTCGAGGTCTGTGGATTCGACTTACCTCACCGGCAAACGAGTATTCATTTTTGCCGACGCTACGCATGCCATCGCGGCCGCGCGCATTGCACGCGACGAACTTGGATTTGAAGTCGTAGGCCTTGGTACCTACTCGCGTGAACTTGCGCGTGATGTCCGCGTGGCCGCTGAGGCTTGCAATCTCGAAGCACTTATCACCGACGATTATCTTGCCGTCGAGCGCGCCATTACAGAAGCGGCGCCTGAGCTCGTCCTTGGGACACAGATGGAGCGCCACATTGCCAAGCGGCTGGGAATCGCCTGTGCTGTCATCTCCTCTCCCATCCACGTTCAGGATGTCCCGGCCCGCTACAGTCCGGTCTTCGGCTATGAAGGTGCAAATGTCCTGTTTGACACCTGGGTGCATCCACTGGTGATGGGGCTTGAGGAACATCTGCTCCAGATGTTTCGTGAGGATTTTGAATTCAACGATACCGCTAAGCCCTCACATCTCGGGCCGGGCCATGCCGCTTCCTCAGCTGGCATTAGCGCAGCTGTTGAGGTTGCGCCAGGTGGTGGCGAGGAAACGCCTGTCTGGGCGCCTGAGACAGAAGTCGAGCTGCGTAAAATTCCTTTCTTCGTGCGCGGTAAGGCGCGACGCAATACCGAGCGCTTTGCGCTGGAACGCGGCGTGCGCACGATAACCGTGGAGACACTCTACGATGCCAAAGCGCACTTCGGCCGTTGAGCAAACTCCGGTGCGGTTCGTCCTGCTGACAATGGATCGGCACCTCGCCGGCGCGTCCGATCGGGCTGCCGGATGGGTTGCGCGCGACGTGCCAGGTTTCGAATTCTCGCTGCACGCAGCATCCGACTGGCATGAAGATGCGGAAGCACTCGCACGCTGCAAGGCTGATCTTGAGCGCGCAGATATCATTGTGGCCACCATGCTCTTCATGGAGGAGCACTACACGCCTGTTATTGAAATTCTGCGGCGACGCCGAGAGTCTGTGATGGCCATGGTGTGTGCCCTTTGTGCAGGCGAAGTCACTCGGCTCACCCGGATGGGGCGATTCTCCATGGAGGGTGGCAGCAGTGGTCCGCTCGCGTTTCTAAAACGCCTGCGGGGCAGCCGTTCGCAGGGATCCGGCGCCGGTGAGCAGCAACTACGCATGCTCAAGCGGATCCCCCGGTTGCTGCGCTTCATCCCGGGAACTGCACAAGACGTTCGCGCCTATTTTCTTACCCTCCAGTACTGGCTGGCAGGGTCGGATGAGAACATAGCGAACCTGCTGCGGTTTCTCGTTCAACGGTATGCACCGGCGGCGGCTTCCCGTAAGGGCTCAGCACGTGCCGCAGATCCTGTCGACTACCCTGAAGTCGGGCTATTCCATCCAGCACTGCCCGCCCGTTTTACGACGGAATCCCGTGCCCTGCCCGGAGGACCGCGCGCTGTCGCCGGAACAGTGGGCCTTCTGCTCATGCGCTCGTATCTGCTGGCGGGTAATACCCGCCACTATGAGGGTGTCATCAACGCCCTCGAAGCACGTGGGCTTCGCGTCATCCCGGCTTTTGCGTCGGGACTGGATGCCCGTCCAGCCATCGAACGTTTCTTCCTCGATGCCAGCGGGTCAAGCTTGGTCGATACGGTGATTTCACTCACCGGGTTCTCGCTGGTAGGGGGGCCTGCTTATAACGATGCGCGCGCCGCTGAGGAAATTCTGGAACGTCTGGACGTGCCTTACCTTTCGGTCACGCCGGTTGAGTTTCAGTCGCTGGACCAGTGGGAGGACAACCCTCAGGGGCTGTTACCCGTTGAAGCCACGATGATGGTGTCCCTCCCTGAGCTAGACGGCAGCATCGTCCCCATGGTGTTCGGCGGGCGGCGCACCGGCGGGCGCGTTGCTAACGAGAGCGCGCGCCACGAAATGCAGGTGCACGCCGAGCGCGCCCAGATGCTCGCTGCGCGGGCGGAACGTCTGGTTCGCCTGCGCCGCAAGAAAAACGCCGATAAGCGTATTGGAGTCGTGCTATTCAACTTCCCGCCGCATTCAGGTAACACTGGTACAGCGGCTCACCTCGCGGTCTTCGAGTCACTATTCAATTTGCTGGTGGCGATGCGTGAAGACGGCTACTCCGTCGATCTGCCGGCGGATGTTGACGCCCTTCGGGCTCAGATCATCGTAGGTAACGCCGAGCGCTACGGAACCTACGCAAATGTCCATGCCCGCATTCCGACCAATGATCATGTTCGTCGAGAGCGATGGCTGGCTGAAATCGAGCAGCAGTGGGGGGCGGCACCGGGGCGCGTGCAGACAGACGGCAGTAGCCTGTTCGTGCTGGGCGCACAGTTCGGAAATGTGTTTGTAGGAATCCAGCCGTCGATGGGCTACGAGGGAGATCCTATGCGTCTCCTTTTCGAAAGAGGCTTTGCGCCCACCCACGCCTTTTCTGCGTTCTATACCTGGCTGCGTGAGGACTTCAGCGCAGACGCCGTCCTGCACTTCGGCACGCACGGCGCACTTGAATTCATGCCGGGCAAGCAGGCCGGAATGAGCGAGCGCTGCTGGCCAGATCGGCTCATTCGCGACTTACCGAATCTCTATCTCTACGCCTCCAATAATCCCTCCGAAGGCACGGTGGCGAAGCGGCGCGCGGGCGCGACTCTCGTCAGCTATCTCACGCCCCCTGTAACCGAGGCGGGGACTTATCGCGAGCTATCAGACTTGAAGGCCACGCTCGAACGCTGGCGCGAGCTGCCTCCGGAGCAGGGCGAAGAGCGGGCGCAGCTCGTTTCAATTATCGAAGCGCAGGCAAACGCCCTCTCACTCGCAGGTGCAGGCAATTGGGATAAAACCCAGACTGAAGACAATCTTGCCCGCCTCCAGTCATCCCTGAGAGAGCTTGAAGAAACACTGATTCCCTGCGGGCTCCACGTGATTGGCGAAGCCATGCCGCGGGAAGCCTGTCTGGATTTCCTGTGTGCGATGGCGGTTGCGACCAGTGGGACCGGTCTTACCCACAGCGAAGCCGAAACTCTGTTCGACCACGCCCAGTTGCCGCCTCATCGCGCAGACCTCGCGCCGCTCCTCGCTGCGGTCCGCCACCTACGCACAGATGCCGAAATTCCTGCCCTGCTACGGGCAATGTCTGCGCGCTACATCCGCCCGGTGACGGGCGCCGATGTTCTGCGCTCACCCGAGGTGCTGCCCACGGGACGCAACTTGCACG
>JBIKOF010000126.1:0-5632 GCA_044358205.1 Gammaproteobacteria bacterium
ACTATATCGCGCAGGTGCAACGACTGGCTGGGCAGTCGGGCGGCTTCGGTTGCTTCCTGCATCTCGATACCCACTGGGCAGATTGGGCTGAAACCAAGCGTTCCTACGAGCTAATCGCTCGGTACGCTATTCCGCGTATCAACCGACTCAATATCAATCGTCAGGCTTCGGAGGATTGGCTGCGCGAGAATAACGCCGTCTTCAAGGGAGAGCTCAATGCGGCCGTCGGCGCGAAAATCGCCGAACACGCCAAGACGAAGGGGACCGATCATCTTTCACCGGATTTTGTGAAGTACTTCACGGGTAAGGAAACCGCCTAGACCCGCACTCAAAGCCCTTCCGTGTGCGATGGCACGGGGGGCTTTGGGATGGGTTTCCGCCCGCACGAAACCATCCGCAGTGGACCAAGCTTTGGGTGTAAGCTTTCGGGCGACCATGACAGCATATTCAGACAGGTCGCACGCATGATGGCGTGAGCGCTCCGGTATCGAGGCTCTGCTCAAACGAAAAAATACAAAGGACCAGCCATGTCGGAAAAAGACCAGGAACAGAATGCCTCCCGCCGCGACTTTCTGCGCGGTGCTGCCGGGATCACCGCAGCCATCACCACCGGTGCCATGCCTGCCGCGGGGGCGGTGCCGTTAGTCGGTGGGACCCTCGCCAATCGGCCCAACATCCTGTTCCTGATGACGGATGAAGAGCGCTACCCCCCAGCCTACGAAACTCCGGAACTGCGTCAATGGCGTGAAACCCAGCTTCCCGGGCGCCAGCTTCTGCGCAGCAAGGCAATGGAACTCAAGCGTCATTACACCGGATCGACTGCGTGCGTGCCCTCACGGACGACACTTTTCACCGGACACTATCCCTCGATGCATGGTGCAAGCCAAACGGACGGTGCAGCGAAGTCGGCCTCCGAGGACGACATGTTCTGGCTCGATCCCAACACCGTGCCCACCATGGGTAATTACTTCCGCACAGCAGGCTATCGCACCTATTACAAAGGCAAATGGCATGTCTCGGAGGCCGACATCCTAATCCCCGGCACCAAGAGCGCCTTCAACAGCTACGACGATGAAGGGAACCGGGACCCGGAAAAGGAAGCGGTTTATCTGAAGGCGGACCGGCTGGACGCATTTGGCTTCACGGGGTACGTGGGCCCAACGCCACATGGCATGGACGGCCGCAACAGCGGAAGCTCCGGGACCACCGGAACCGGCGGCAGGGATGTGGTGTTCGGCGATCAGATGGTCGAGCTCATCGACGATCTGGAAAACAATCCCGGTGCGCCTTGGCTTGCGGTGTGTTCTTTCGTGAATCCACACGACATCGTCCTGTATGGCGCACTGTCGTCTCGCACGGGAAGTTTCGATTTCAGCATAGATCCAGGGACTCCACAGGTTCCGCCGGCCCCGACTGCGCTGGAAAACCTGCGCAAGAAACCCACCGCCCAGGAGAGCTACCGCAAGACTTACCAGGAAGCTTTCCAGCCGACCTTCAGCTCGGAAACCTTTCGCCAGCTCTATTACCAGCTGCACAAGGATGTCGATGCCCAGCTGCTCAAGGTGATGCAGCGACTGCAGTCCTCATCGTTCTACAACAACACCATCGTGGTGTTTACCTCGGATCACGGTGAGCTGCTCGGCTCGCACGGCGGACTCTTCCAGAAATGGCACACGGCATACGAGGAGGTCATTCATGTGCCGATGTTCTTTCATAATGCCCAGATGTTTCCGACGCCGACCTCGTCGAACGAGATTACCAGTCACGTCGACATCATCCCGACGCTGCTCGGACTGGCGGGCTTGAACGCCGAAAACCTGCGCACGACGCTGGAAGAATCACACTCCGATGCAAGGCCATTGGTCGGGCGTAATCTCGCCCCCATGGTGCGCGGACGCCGGGTGTGGCCGGGTAAAGGCCAGCCCATCTACTTCATGACCGATGACGAAGTGACCTCCGGCAGCAATCAGATGAACTTCACCGGGTTCGCGTATAACGCGGTGAAGCAGCCTTCCCACGTTGAAACCGTGGTCACGGACCTCAGATCCGGGGGGGCACTGAAGACCTGGAAGCTCAGCCGATACTTCGACAACCCACAGTTTTGGACCGTGCCCTGCGAATCCGACAACGTATATCCGGAGCTCGGACTTCCGCTTCCGGCAGGCGGCTGCCGCCTCCCTCAGGCGACGCGCACCCAGCCCGTGCCCGATCAGTGGGAGCTGTATTGCCTGACGAACGACCCTTATGAGGCGACCAATCTCGCCCACCCATCGAACCGGACTTTCGAGGCCATAGAAGTCATGCTGATTCTGCAGCAGATGCTTATCCAGCAGCGTCAACAGAAGCGTCTGGTGCCCCAGAGCGGGGCCGCGCAGGGAATCGAGAACTGTACGGTCTGAGGGGATGCGACATATCGCCGGGCGATAAAGCCCGGCGATTACGTCAGGGACATTATCAGGCGGTGGGGTCGCCCATCATGGTTTGTTGGTAGTTTTGCAGGCCTACCTTGGCGATGAGCTCAAGCTGGGTTTCCAGCCAGTCGATGTGCTCTTCAGTGTCGTCAAGAATGCCGAGCAGGAGGTCGCGGGAGACGTAGTCCCGGACAGTCTCGCAGTGGGCGATGCCTTCCTTGATGGTGCTCTGCGCACCGCGCTCACGGCCGAGGTCGCAGTTGAGGATTTCGGCCACATCTTCGCCGATGTCGAGCTTGCCGAGGTCTTGCAGGTTCGGCAGCCCGTCGAGCATCAGGATGCGATCCATCAGCTGATCTGCGTGACGCATCTCGCCCATGGATTCCTGATATTCCTTCTGCGCAAGTTTCTCGAGCCCCCAGTGCTTGAGTATGCGGTAATGAAGGAAGTACTGATTGATGGCCGTGAGCTCGTTGCGGAGCTGGGCCTGAAGATGCTGAATGACTTGAGCGTCGCCTTTCATGGAGCGGATCCTGAAAATAGGGGGTGCCGTGTGTCGCTGGGGCGGGCTAACGGCGGACGGGAAAGATGGTCGATCGAGCGGTACTTGTAAACCGCTGCGGCGCAGGGGTTAACCCCGCATCAGGCGAGGGCCAAGGGTGCCGACGGGGTCGAGGGTGCAAGTGAGGGAAAGTTTGGGCGGGCGCAGGCGCCCGACCAGATGGCACGCGCAGATTGGTCGCACTGGCCGCATTGGGTGCCGACGCCGTGTTCTGCTTTGATTTCTTCAAAGCTCGCCCCGGCCATCGCACATTGCTCAATGGTCTTGTGGCTCACCCGATGACAGACGCAGACAATCATGGCGGGACCTCCTGAGTCCCCGAAATGATAAGAATTCTTATTTATGAACGCAAGAGACCTTCATTTCAGGCAAAAGGCATCGCGAGGGGGCAATATGGTTGCGGGTGATCTGGATGGCTTCTTCGGGCTGGCGGTCGATAACCTGATCCAGTTCCTGCTCATCATGAGCCTGTGCACGACGGTGCTTGGGTTCCCTGCAGAATTCCTGGTGAGCAGGGTGCTGCCAGGCGCGGCCCTTTCCATTTTGGTCGGCAACCTCTATTACGCCCGTCTTGCCAGAGCGCTGGCGCGGGAGACCGGCCGGAACGATGTCACCGCGCTTCCCTATGGCATCAACACCGTATCGCTTTTTGCCTTCATTTTTTTGGTAATGCTGCCCGCGCGCATCGCAGCCACCAATCAGGGCCTCGACGCGACCGCGGCAGCCACGCTGGCCTGGCAGATTGGTCTGGCCGCGTGCTTTCTGTCGGGCATCATCGAACTCGGCGGTGCCCTCATCGCAGACTGGGTGCTCAGGGTCACCCCGCGCGCAGCCCTGCTGTCGACGCTCAGCGGAATCGCCATCAGCTTCATTGCCATCGACTTCGCGGTGCGCACCTTCGCCATGCCGCTGGTTGCATTCCTGCCGCTCACGATTCTGCTTGTGACCTATTTCTCGGGGCTGAAGCTGCCGGGCCGAATTCCCGGCGGCGCCCTCGCCCTGCTCTGCGGCTCGGTAGCCGCGTGGGCGCTGGCGCTCTCGGGAGTGCCCGGGGCACCGGTCTCGGTGGCCGCGCTTCCTGATGCCTTCTCGACTCTGGGCTTTCATCCGCCGCTGCTGCTGCTGGCTGATTTGTGGGCGGGTCTTACCCACCCACTCACGCGGGACTTTCTGGTGCCTGTGATTCTCCCGATGGGACTTTTCAATGTTCTGGGTTCACTCGAAAACCTGGAGTCCGCGTCCGCGGCCGGCGATAGCTATCGCACTCGCCCCTGCATGACGGCCAATGGACTGGGCTCGCTTGCGGCATCAGCCTTCGGCTCCTGCTTCCCGACCACGATCTACATCGGGCATCCCGGCTGGAAAGCGCTCGGTGCGCGCGCGGCCTACTCCTCCATCAACGGGATTTTCTTCGCAGTCGTCACCACCTTCGGCGTAGCGCACGTCATCAATACCTTCATTCCCGTCGAGGCCGGCATGGCGATCGTGCTTTGGATCGGGATCATCATTACCGCACAGGCCTTCTCTGCCACGCCCACCCGTCACGCGCCCGCCGTAGCACTGGGACTCTTCCCGGCCATTGCAGCCTGGGGCACGTTGGTACTCACGCAAACGCTTAACGCAGCGGGGATGTCTCTGGGGATCCCGTCACTGGCTGCCGACGTACTGAAGGATTCCGGTGCTTTCATCTCCTCAGGCCTGCATCTCGACGGCATGACCGCGCTTTCACAAGGCTTCATGCTGACAAGCCTGTTGTGGTCGGGTGCGTGCGCGTGCCTCATCGATCGGCAATTCGTCCGCGCCGCAGTTTTCATGCTGATCGCGGCCTTGCTCGCATTTTTTGGCTTCATCCATGCGGGCAGCCTTACACCCGCCGGCGGGCACTATGAACTGGCACTAGGTGCCGGTAGTCCCTGGGCGGCTGCCTATGTGATGTGCGCGTTTTTTCTGCTCCTGATTGCCCAGTGGGCGAAACGCAGTGCACAGGAAACGCGGGAGGGGGATGCAGACTGGAGCCATCACGGCTAGAAAAATCCCGGTTCAGTCGATTTCTGCAACCTTCAGCGAATTGGTGTAGCCGCGTGCGCCTAACGGCAGGCCTGCCGTATAAACCACATGATTTCCGCTCTCCACCAGGCCCTTGGCCTTGAGGCATTCCTCCACTTCAGCGTAAGCCTCATCGATGTCGTAGGGCAGGTTCGGCACCAGCAAGCCGCGTACACCCCAGACCAGATTAAGCCGACGCAGGGTCTGCTCGCGGTCAGTCACAGCGATGATGCGTGAATGGGGACGGTAGCGCGCGAGCTGCTGGGCAGTCACACCAGAGTGCGTAATCGTCACTATCGCCCGGGGTTCTATCTGGCGCGCCAACATGCAGGCCGCTCGGGCGACTGCATCAACGACTGGAAAAACTTCCTTGCCCGACGTGGCGGCGTGATCGAGTCGGTCCGTATGGCGGGTCTCGGCGCGTCGGATGATATCGTCCATGGTTTGCACCGCCTGCACCGGATAACCGCCAACCGAGGTTTCCGCGCTCAGCATCACCGCGTCCGCCCCATCCAGCACCGCATTGGCAACGTCACTGGCCTCGGCACGCGTCGGCCGCGGATTCAACACCATGGATTCCAGCATCTGGGTGGCAATGATGACGGGCTTCCCT
>JBIKOF010000127.1:0-5627 GCA_044358205.1 Gammaproteobacteria bacterium
GCGCCCCCGCGCCTCGATGTCGGGAGTGGCGACGTGCACGTCCGCATTCTGTGCACGATGGCGCAACACGTGGTCCATCAGCACCAGCGCCACCATTGCCTCCGCGATAGGCGTGGCGCGAATGCCAACGCAAGGATCGTGGCGACCAAGGGTGACGATGTCTGTGGGAGTGCCCTCGAGGTCGACGGTGTTGCCAGGCAGCCGGATGCTGGACGTAGGCTTCAGCGCTATGGTCATGACCAGTGGCTGACCCGTGGAGATCCCCCCAAGCACTCCGCCCGCGTGATTGGACTGAAACCCGTCAGGCCCTAGTTCGTCGCGATGTTCCGTACCGCGCTGGGTTACGACCTGAAAACCATCGCCAATCTCGACCCCTTTCACGGCGTTGATCCCCATGAGCGCCTGTGCGAGGTCCGCGTCTAGACGGCCGAAGACGGGTTCTCCCAGCCCCGGGGGAAGATTTTCGGCAACCACGCTGACGGCAGCGCCCACCGAATCGCCAGACTTCCGGAGCTGATCCATATAAGCCTCGAGTTCCGGCACGCGCGACGGATCGGGGCAGAAGAACGGATTGTTGTCGACCGCGGACCAGTCCTTCAGATCGATACGGTGGGGGCCAAGCTGCGCAAGATAGCCCCGGACGGAGATGCCATAGCGTTCGCGCAGATATTTTTTGGCGATACCCGCCGCTGCCACTCGGACACAGGTTTCCCGGGCAGATGAGCGCCCACCGCCGCGCGGGTCACGGATCCCGTATTTGTGCCAGTAGGTGTAATCCGCGTGGCCGGGCCGGAACTTCGCCGCAATAGCGCCGTAGTCCTTCGATTTCTGGTCCTGATTCTCGATGATGAAGCCGATCGCCGCGCCGGTCGTGCGGCCCTCATATACGCCGGACAGGATTCGGACGCTGTCCTCCTCCCGACGCTGGGTGGTATGTCTTGACTGACCCGGCTTACGACGATCGAGGTCGTGCTGGAGATCGGTTTCGTTGAGCTGCAGACCCGGCGGACAGCCGTCCACAATCCCGACGTAGGCAGGTCCGTGGCTTTCGCCCGCAGACGTGACCGTGAAAAGCGTTCCGAAGGTATTTCCTGACATGCGCCTATTGTAGTGGCAATCGGGCAAGTTCGGCCCGCGTGATCACCGTAATGCCATCGCCTCCATGCTGCAGGTCGACCCACAGGAAGGGAAAGCGAGGGTAGGCCGCTTCCAGTGCCGGCCAGCTACCCCCGACGTCGAGCGCCAGGATGCCATTTTCTGAAAGTCGGGGAAGCGCGCCGGAGAGAATTCGTTTGACCAGCGCGAGGCCCTCATCCGCGGCGAACAGCGCAAGCGCCGGCTCATGCAGATATTCGGCAGGCAAGTCCTGTCGCTCTGACTCGGGCACATAGGGCGGATTGGCCAGAATTAGGTCATAGACCGCCTCCCGGGCAGGAAAGAGATCCGCTTCGTGCAGATAAACTCGGTTCTGCAGTTCGTGCGCGGTGACGTTGCGACGCGCCACCGCCAGCGCGGCTTTAGAGATATCGGTGGCATCGACCTCCGCCGCGGGGAAAGCGTGCGCTGCCGCCACTGCGATACAGCCACTGCCGGTTCCGATATCGAGGACGCGGGTAACTTCGGGCGCTTCCACCCAGGGGGCGAAGCTTTGCCTGATCAGCTCACCGATGGGGGAGCGCGGGATCAGGACGTTCTCGTCAACTGCGAACTCATGTCCCGCGAACCACATCCGCCCCGTCAGATAGGCGGCGGGGCAGCGTCGTGCGATCCGGGCATCGACCAACGCCTCCACGGCGGCAATCGCGGGAGGGGCCAGGGGAGTATCGATAAGACTGTCCGGGCAGTCGAAAGCATATCCAAGCGCATGAAACACCAGAAAAACGGCCTCATCCCGCGCGTTATCGGTGCCGTGACCGTAGAACAGGCGCGCACGCTTGAACCGGCGCTCTGCCGAAAGCACCAGACTGCGCGCCGTCACCGGGCCCAAAGGGGCCCGTCGGCGGGCGTTCAGATGGACGCCCCTGCCAGCAAGAGATCGTTCACGCGTTTGACGAAACCGGCTGCATCCTCGAGACGCCCACCCTCAGCCAGCACCGCCTGCTCGTAGACGACGGTTGCAAGCATGGAGAAGCGGTCATCTGCCGACTCCGCGTCGAGTCGCTTAAGCAGGGGGTGTTCGAGGTTGATCTCGAGCACGCGCTGCGTTGGTGGTACCTCCTGGCCAGCCGCCTTAAGAATGCGCTGAAGATTGATACCCATATCGTAGTCGTCGGCAACCAGACAGGCAGGCGAGCTCGTCAGACGCTTGGACGCGCGAACTTCCTTAACCTTATCGCCCAAAGCGTCACGGATACGGGTCACTACAGGCGCCACGGCCTCGTCGGCGGGAGATTCCTCCGACTCATTGGCATCTTCTCCGGGCAGATCGAGCTTGCCGTGGAGCACGGATTTCAGCGATTTTCCGTCGAAATTGGTCAAGTGCTGAACCAGCCACTCATCAACCGGATCGGTGAGCAACAGCACCTCGACGCCGCGCGCACGAAAGACCTCCAGATGGGGGCTGGCCTTGGCAGCCGCGAAACTTTCGCCGGTCAGGTAGTAAATAACGCTTTGGCCTTCCTTCATGCGCGACACGTAATCGGTAAGCGTAATGCGGGGCGTTTCCGCATCATCGTGGGTAGTACTGAAGCGCAGCAGCTTCGCGACCCGCTCCTGATTGGCAGTGTCTTCGATGACTCCCTCTTTCAGTACTCGTCCGAAGAGGCCCCAGAATTTCCCGTAGTCTTCCTCACTCAGTCCCTCGAGCATGCCGAGAATTTTCTTGATGGAAGCTGCGCGGATGGTATCGATGACCTTGTTGCGCTGGAGAATCTCGCGCGACACGTTCAGGGGCAAATCCCGCGTATCCACGATCCCGCGCACGAAGCGCAGGTAACGCGGCAACAACTGTTCTGCATCATCCATGATGAACACGCGCTGGACGTAAAGCTTGATCCCGTGGCGGGCATCGCGATCGTAAAGATCGAAGGGCGCGCGTCCCGGCACAAAAAGAAGCGTCGTGTATTCCAGCTTGCCCTCAGCTCGGGTGTGCGCCCAGGCCATCGGGTCTTCGAAATCGTGCGAGATGTGTTTGTAGAACTCCTTGTACTCCTGCTCCGGAATTTCCGACTTGTTACGGAGCCAGAGAGCCGTTGCCGAATTGACCGTCTCGCGCTCATCTTTTTCCTTGTCGGTATCAGGCATCCGGATAGGCGCCGCAATGTGATCCGAGTACTTGCGGATTAAGCCGCGCAGGCGCCACCCGTCGGCGAATTCCGCGGCATCTTCCTTCAGATGCAGCACGATCTCGGTGCCGCGCGCGGCGCGTTCAATTGCTTCCACCGTGAACTCGCCTTTGCCGTCGGAGGTCCAGCGCACGCCCTCGTCGGGCTTCAGGTCGCCCCGACGCGAACTGACGGTGACAGAATCGGCCACGATGAATGCCGCGTAGAACCCCACACCAAACTGCCCGATGAGCTGGGAGTCAGTGCGGGCATCACCGCTGAGCTTCCCGAAGAATTCACGGGTGCCCGAGCGCGCGATGGTCCCGAGGTTCTGAATGACCTCGTCTCGCGACATCCCGATGCCGTTATCCCGGATGGTGACGGTCTTGGCCGTCTCGTCGAAATCGATATCGATCGCAAGGTCGGAATCGCCGCCGTAAAGCGCGTGATCTGACAGGGCGTTGAAACGCAGTTTCTCGATGGCATCGGAAGCGTTCGAGACCAGTTCCCGCAGGAAGATTTCGCGGTTGCTGTACAGGGAGTTGATGACGAGGTCGAGTAACTGGCGAACCTCGGACTGGAAACCCAAAGTTTCCGATGTGCTGCTGGTGGTCATCTGCTTGTCTCGTGGCTGGTGGTGGCGTGAAAAAGTGGGATGCAGCGGAGGTGGGGACGACTCCCCGGCTTTTCAAGCGTTCGTCGCGCCTCAAAGATGCGCCTTGCTGACGGAGTGGAGGGTTTCGATAATGCGGGGATGAAGCATCTCCGTCCACCCCGCTGGCTGTGCATCCTCGTGTCGGGCCTCGCGTTGGGCACCATCCTGACTGGCTGCACGAGTGGGGGGTGGGGCGGTAAGTCTGGCGCCGGCGGGGCGCAGGGAACCCTGCTGACAGAGGCCGAACTGCGCTCACTGGCCAACGACGCCTACACCGCGCAAGACTGGCCCCTCGCCGAGACGCGCTACGGAGAACTCACCCGCAGGGCCGACAGTGATGGCGAGGCCTGGCTGCGACTAGGCAACATCTATGCCCGCACCGAACGCACGGATTTGGCCGTAAAGGCCTATCAGGAAGCCGTGGCGCGCGAGGCCGCCGACCCACGGGCCTGGCATAACCTGGGTGTGCTTCAGATGAGGGCGGCGCTTGGTACCTTCCAGCGCATGCAGGATTCGGTGCCGAAAGACGATCCACTGCGAGCGCGCATGGATGAACTTGCGCACGGTCTGGAAGGTCTGCTGGCGCAACCGGCGGAAGCGCCGGGTAGCGCACCTCTCGACTTACGCACGCCTCCCTGATTCAGGGAGACCCCGCACCGTGCTGTCCAGAGCCTGTCCCGCCCCTCAAGCGCAGTGAAGGAAATTGCAGCGCATACCCCGGTGATGCAGCAGTACCTCCGGATCAAGGCGGAGCATCCGGACTTGCTGCTGTTCTACCGGATGGGCGATTTCTACGAACTCTTCTTCGAGGACGCCCGTCGCGCCGCGGCGCTGCTGGGCATTGTGCTCACCAGTCGCGGCGAGTCGGCAGGCGAGCGCATTCCCATGGCGGGTGTCCCGGCCCATGCCGTGGACGGCTATCTCGCGCGACTGCTCCGCCAGGGCGAATCAGTGGTGGTATGTGAGCAGGTGGGCGATCCGGCAACCAGCAAGGGTCCGGTGGCGCGCAAGGTCACGCGCATCCTGACCCCGGGGACCCTGACCGAAGAGGCGCTGCTGAGCGACCGGCAGGAATGCCTTCTGGCTGCACTCTGCGGGCAAATGGACGGCCCCTACGGGCTTGCCTGGCTTGACGTGGCGGGGGGGCGATTCCGTGCCACGCAACTTTCGGACCGCGCCACACTGGAAGAGGAGCTTGCGCGCATCAGGCCCGCAGAACTGCTCGTCACGGAAGGTTTGGGGACCTTGCCTGTCCATATTGCGCCGGTGCAACGGCCGCGCCCCGGGTGGTGCTACGACGCGGATCAGGCCCATCGTCGGCTTTGCGCTCGACTGGGGGTGCAGACGCTCGCGGGTCTCGGACTCGAGGACGCGACCTTGGCCCTGGGTGCCGCCGGTTGTGTCCTCGATTACGCCGAACAAAGCCATTGTGGGCCCCTGCCCCATCTTCAACTTCCGATGATGGAAAGCCGTGACGCGCGCATTGCGATGGATCCGGCAACCCGACGACACCTTGCCGTAGTTGATAGTCCTGAAGGAGACGAGAAGCACACCCTTGTAAACCTCATGGATAGCACCCGAAGCCCCATGGGCGCGCGACTGCTGCGGCGCTGGCTGACGAGTCCTATCCGGGACGTTTCAATCCTGCGGGGCAGACTGCAAGCCGTGTCCGCGATCCTTGTCGCCCCCGGAATGCCTGAGCTGCGAGC
>JBIKOF010000129.1:0-5592 GCA_044358205.1 Gammaproteobacteria bacterium
TCTCGAACCTCCCCCACCAGTTCGTCATGAACCTGCATGATCCGGGTCGCGGGCGGGCGGGTGGACTCAATCCAAGCGTCCACCGCGATCATCGCGCGTTTGATGATATCCGCAGCAGTGCCCTGCATCGGCGCATTGATCGCCGTGCGCTCCGCATACTGCCGCCGCTGGACGTTGCGCGAATGGATGTCGGGGAGGTAAAGCCGCCGGCCAAAGACGGTTTCGACATACCCCTGCTGCCGCGCACGTTCCCGAGTTTCTTCCATGTAGGCTTTTACCCCGGGATAACGCTGGAAATAGAGATCCATATAGGCCTGCGCATCCCCCCGCCCGATCCCGAGTTGGCGGGCGAGGCCGAATGCCGACATGCCATAGATGAGGCCAAAATTGATGGCCTTCGCCGACCGTCGCTGGTCGTCGGAGACCTCGTCGGGGGACAGCCCGAACACTTCCGCGGCAGTCGCACGGTGAATATCGAGACCCTGGGCAAACGCGGCCAGCAGGCGCGTGTCGCCGGAGAGGTGGGCCATGATCCGCAACTCGATCTGCGAATAGTCGGCGGCCAGCAAGCGGTGACCCGGCGGGGCGATGAACGCCTGGCGGATGCGGCGGCCTTCAGGAGTACGCACCGGAATGTTCTGGAGGTTGGGCTCAGAGGAGGACAGGCGACCTGTGGCTGCCACGGCCTGGTGATAGCTGGTATGAATTCGACCCGTCGCAGAGTTGACCTCCGCCGGCAGTCGATCGGTATAGGTGGACTTGAGTTTGGACAGCGCGCGGTGCTCGAGGATGAGCCGTGGCAAGGCATGCGTATCGGCCAGTTCCTCCAACGCCGACTCCGCCGTTGAAGGCTGACCGGTAGGGGTTCGGGCCGTGACTGGCAGGCCTAGCTTGTCAAACAGAATCTCCTGAATCTGGCGCGGCGAGCCCATGTTGAATTCGCTGCCGGCCTCCTGCCAGGCCGCGCGCTCGGTCTCGGCGATGCGCGTTGTAAGCTCGGCACTTTGCCGTGCCAGCATCTGGCTATCGATCAGCACGCCCCGACGCTCCATGCGCGAGAGCACCGGCACGAGCGGGATCTCAAAAGCTTCATAGAGCCCTTGCAGGCTTGGCACAGCCTCGATGCGTGGCCAGAACAGGGCATGGAGGCGCAGGCAGACGTCCGCATCTTCGGCTGCATACTCCGTCGCCTTGTCGAGAGCCACCTGATTGAACGTGAGCTGCGCCGCACCCTTACCGGCAACCGCCTCGAAACTGATGTTCTCGTGTCCCAGATATTTCAGCGCCAAGGTATCGAGATCGTGGCGCGACGCGGTGCTGTTGAGAACATAGGACTCGAGCATGGTGTCATGGCGGACGCCGCGCAGACTGATTCCGTGATTGGCCAGAACACTCTGGTCGTATTTGAGGTTGTGTCCGAGCTTCGCGATGGCGGCGTCTTCGAGCAGCGGTTTGAGGCGCGCAAGCACCGCATCGCGTTCGAGTTGGGGCGGCGCGCCCAGGTAATCATGGGCGAGCGGAATGTAGGCCGCTTCACCCGGCGCCACCGCCACCGAGACCCCCACGATACGGGCATCGATATAGTTCAGGCTTGTCGTCTCGGTGTCGAAGGCAAACAGCGTTACCTCACGCAAACGTTGCATCCAGTGTTCGAGCTCGGACTCCTGCGTCACCATGGCGTAGTGGCGATCGATCACAGTTTTGCTGGTCGACAGCTCGCTCATGGCCTCATTGGATAGAGCCTCGTGGACAGGCCCGTCGCCATTCGTACGCGACGACCCACCGAGACTGCGCAAGAGCGTGTTGAGTTCGAAACGCTGATAGAGCGCGCGCAACACCTCGGGCTCGGGTGCCCTTGGGATCAAGGCCTCAAGGTCGAAGGGAAGATCGAGGTCGGTCATGATGGTGACCAATCGCTTCGATAACGGAACCTGATCGAGATGTTGGCGCAGACTCTCGCCCACTGCACCGCTGATCGCAGCGGCATTCTCGATGATGCCTTCCAGACTGCCGTGGGCTTGCAGCCATTTCACGGCAGTTTTGGGCCCGACCTTGGGAATGCCGGGTACGTTGTCGACGGCGTCACCTACGAGGGTCAGATAGTCGACGATGCGTTCTGGTGGCACGCCAAAACGGGCTTCGACGCCCGCGATATCCAGCCGGGTGTTATCCATGGTGTTCACGAGGGTGATGTCCTCGCTCACCAGCTGGGCAAAGTCCTTGTCCCCGGTCGAGATGATGACGCGATAGCCAGCTTCGGCACCGCGCCGCGCGAGCGTGCCGATGACATCGTCCGCCTCGATACCGTCCACACTGAAGCGCGGGATCCCCTGTGCATCGATCAGTTCAAACAAAGGAGCCACCTGCGATGCTAGCTCGTCCGGCATCGAGGGTCGGTGCGCCTTGTACTGGTCATACCAGCCATCACGAGTCGTCGGACCGCGTGGGTCGAAGATGACGCCGAAACGCGCCGGCGCCAACTCGGTCTGCAGACGGCGCAGCATATTGAGCACGCCGTGAATGGCACCGGTGTGCTGTCCGTCGCTGGTCACAAGCGCAGGCAAGGCATGGAATGCCCGGTACAGATAGGAGGAACCGTCGACAAGGACGAGACTTTGCGAGGACGAGGCGTCGGAGGTGTTCAAGGTGCTGGGATTCCGGCCGGATTTTTTGGCCCGGGCAAAGTGGGCCCGGGAATGAACATGAACTGAAGAGACATCGGGCAGACCTGTCCGACCTCGGGTGCTATGCTATGGCCAAATATCAGGCCCGTGGAATAGAGGTAATTTCCAGTGCACATGCGATTCCGTCCCGCGTCCCTCGCAGCCGCCCTCCTCGGGGCCCTCGGCGTGTCGGTGGCGACCTCAGCGCAGGAAGGCCTGCAGGAAATTCCTGAGGCAGCGCCCCCCCCGCCGGCCGTCATTCAGGACGGTCAGGAGCTCGAACCGGATGTCACCATCGTCCAGCGCAAAGACGCACGGGTCGAGGAATACCGGATGAATGGCAAGCTTTATATGGTGAAAGTCATTCCGGTGGCCGGCCCCGCGTATTTTCTGAAGGACTCGGACGGCGACGGCAAGCTGGAAACACGCTTCAATGACGCTCGCAACAGCGCCTTTGAAGTGCCGCAGTGGGTGATTTTCAGCTGGTAATCTGCCCGTTCATGGGCTGATTGCATTCTTGCCCGCCCTTGCAGCGGGCCAAATCTGAGGGTGGGTGCCCTACGCGGGCAACCCACCCATTCCGGATTTTCTACTCGGCGACTATCAGATCTACGCGACGGTTTTGCGCGCGACCTTCGGCCGTGTCGTTGGTCGACACCGGACGGCCCTCGCCATAACCCTTCGGGGTCAGCCTGTCGGCCGCAACACCCTTGGTCACGAGGAAGTTCTCGACCGACTGGGCGCGACGCTCAGACAGCCGCATGTTGTACTCATCAGAGCCAACGCTGTCGGTATGCCCTTCGATGTTGACCTTGATGGTGGGATTCTCACCCATGATGCGCACGGCTTCTTGAAGCTTCGGCATGGCCTCTGGACGCAGGGTGGCCTTGTCGAAATCGAAGTGGGTGCCTTCCAGGCTGATAATCTTGGTGCCTGCTTCAGGTGCCGGCGGCGGCGGGGGTGGCGGCGGCGGCGGTGCGGGCTTCGGTGCCGGGGCTGGTACTGGACGCGCGGGCGCTGGTGGGACTTCCTTCTCCCGGCAGAAGAAATAGCCGAGCGAGCCTCCGAGCGCGGCGCCGGCGACATAGGCCCCTGCGTCATCAGAATCGGCGGCGGCGGCGGCCACCCCGGCGCCGGTAACGGCACCCACGAGTGGGCACAACACCTGTGCCGGCTTCACTTCCTGATTCGCGCAACCCGCGAGCATGGTGCTCAGCGAGAGTGCGAGTCCGATACGGAATTGTTTGTTCATGGTGATGCAAATCCCCCGGTTGATGAACTGCTCGTCGGGACCTTTACTGTGATTATGGTCACACTCCGAGATTTGGCGTGAGGATAACACACGAACAGAGGAGTCGCGTATAAGTCCTTCAAATCGCGGCATTCAGCTCATCCAGGTAGCGCTGAAAGCGAGCGGGGTCGGAAGTTTTGAGTAGTTTTTCGGCGAGCACTCGCAGCGGGCCGAGGTCGGTCTCGTTGATAAGGCCCTTCACCTCCAGCAGCACCGAGGGGTGCACGCTGAAGGATTCGAGGCCCAAGGCCAGCAGTAGGCGTGTATAGCGCACGTCTCCGGCCATCTCCCCGCACATGCCCACGGGCACTCTGGCCTTGTGCCCGGCACGCAGGGTCATGGCAATGAGGCGCAGCACGCCTGGATTCAGCGGCTCATAGAGGTAGTTGACCTCGTCATTGACCCGATCGATGGCCAGCGAGTACTGGATGAGGTCGTTGGTGCCGATGGACAGAAAATCGAGCACCTGCGCAAACCCGTCGGCAAATACTGCCGCCACCGGTACCTCGATCATGCCGCCGATAGGCATCTCGGGTGCATACGGAACACCGGCTGCCTCGAATTCCGCCTGAATCCCCCGCACGAGTTCGATGACCTGATGGGCCTCGTCGACGTAAGAGAGCATGGGAATCATCAGCCGCACGGGGCCGAGCGCACTCGCGCGTACGATGGCTCGCAGCTGAGGCATGAACAGTGAGGGTTCCTTCAGTCCCAGTCGCACAGCGCGCAGCCCGAGTGCGGGATTGGCGCCTTTACAACGCGCGGTCAGAGCCGGGTCAACCTGTTTGTCCCCCCCGATGTCGAGGGTGCGGATGGTCACCGGCAGCCCGCTCACGGTTTCAACGAGTTGTCGGTATGCCTCGAAATGTTCTTCCTCGGAAGGTGCGTCCGGCCGATTCATGTACAGGAACTCGGTCCGATAGAGGCCTACACCCCGCGCACCCACGTCGCGCGCCGCCGCGAAGTCGCTGGCAAGCTCCACATTGGCCTGCAATTCCACAGCGGTACCGTCTCGAGTGACGCAGGGTGCCCGCCTGAGCTTGTTGAGCGAGACTGAGTAACGCGCGCGCTCGCTCTGCAGCTTGCGGTAGTGCGCGAGCGTCCTCTGATCAGGTTCACCAACAACCACGCCCTCTTTGCCGTCGATGATCAGCAGTTCGCCTTCACCGACGAACCGCCGCGCATGATGCACGCCCACGATGCCGGGAATGCCGAGGCTGCGGGCCAAAATGGAGGTATGGGAGGTGGGACCGCCAAACTCGGTGACGAAACCCACCACGCCATGATGCTGCATCAGCAGCGCATCAGCCGGGGCCAAATCATCGGCGAGCAGAATGGCGCCGATGAGATCGGGATCTTCCTGTGAACGTTGCGCAAGCCCCGCACCCTGCAAGCTGCGGAGGATTCCGTTCATCACGTGCTCCACGTCATCTCGACGTGTGCGCAGGTAAGGATCGTCCATCTGATCGAAAACGGCAGCGATGGCATCCTTCTGGTGACTAACCGCCCAGGCAGCGTTGTAGCGCCGCTCACGGATGAGGCGTATGGGTTCCTCGGCGAGCAAGGCATCCGCCAGCATCAGAAGGTGGGTGTCGATGAAGGCGACCACGTCATGCGGTGCGCTAGCCGGTACCTTAT
>JBIKOF010000130.1:0-5584 GCA_044358205.1 Gammaproteobacteria bacterium
TACAACCCAGGCTTTTTTGCCTTCATGGACGCGCCGCTCTCGCTGGTGGTGGTTGTCATCGTGTTCATGATCAGCCCGGTGCTCGGGTCCATCGCCCTGCTGGGAGGCATCATTCAGCTTATTTTTTCCGTCATGACCGAACGGCGTACCCAGAAGCCGTTGATGGAAGCCAACCGGCACAACACTGCCGCGCAGCAGTACGTATCCACCAGCCTCCGCAATTCGGAGGTGATTCAGTCCATGGGCATGATGCAGGGCATTCAGGAACGCTGGATGAAGAACCAGCGAAGCTTCCTCGATTTGCAGGCTGAGGCCTCGGAACAAGCAGGTTCGCTGGCTGCTTCGGCGAAAGCGGTGCAGCTGGTTCAGCAGTCCGCGCTGATGGGGGTCGGCTCATGGCTCATGATGAGCGGGGACATGGGCGCGAACGCGTCCCTGATCATTGTGGCCTCAGTCCTGGGCGGCAAGGCCGTGCAGCCCATCATCCAGTTGATCTCGAACTGGAAGGCCATAGTGGCGGCACGCTCAGCGCGCGACCGAATCGAGGGCCTGTTGTCGGAGGTGCCGGCCCACCAGCCGCGGATGCCGCTTCCGGCACCTAAAGGCCAGCTGTCGGTCGAGAACGTCACCGCCTCACCGCCGGGCGCCCCGGGTCAGGTCCTGCGTAACGTGTCCTTCGGGGTGCGTGCAGGGGAATGCCTTGCGGTGGTCGGTCCTTCGGGTGCCGGCAAGACCTGTCTGGCACGCGCACTGATGGGATTGTGGCCCACGTCATCCGGCAAGGTCCGGTTGGATGGGTCGGATGTCTACGCCTGGAACAAACGCGAACTGGGCCCCCATCTGGGGTATTTGCCCCAGGGCGTCGAACTCTTCGACGGCACCGTCGCTGAAAACATCGCCCGCTTTGGGGTGGTCGACATGGAAAAGGTCGAGGCCGCCGCGGAACTCGCAGGACTCCAGACCCTGATCGCCGAACTCCCGAAGGGGTATGACACGCGAATCGGCGACGACGGCGGGTTCCTGTCCGGCGGCCAGCGGCAGCGGGTGGCTCTGGCTCGCGCGGTCTACGGGGAACCGCGTTTCGTGGTGTTGGATGAGCCAAACAGCAGCCTCGACGATGCCGGAGACGCAGCGCTCTTCCGCTTGTTGAAGATCCTCAAGGAGCGCGGCGTCACGGTGGTGGTCATCACCCACCGAATCAACCTGCTCGAACTTGCCGACCGCATGCTGGTGTTGGTGGACGGTGGCGTAACCGCTTTCGGGCCCCGTGATGAGGTGATGGAGGCCTTGCACAAGGCCAGAGCACAGCAGCAGACCGTGGCCACAGCTCCGCGCCCGGGGCCAACACCGCTTGCGCTGGCTGCCACTCCGGGGAGAACCGCATGAACGACGCCGTAGCCCCAGCCCCTCAGAACCCTATCGCGGACATCCTGCGGACGTTCCGTCGCGAGTTCTACGCCGCCGGCGTGTTCAGTGCGGTGTCAAATTTCCTGATGCTGACGCCCACGCTTTATATGCTCCAAGTGTTCGACCGGGTGATGTCGAGCGGCAGCGGGTTCACACTCATCGCCGTTTCGCTCATCACCATCTTCCTTTTTCTGATGATGGCGATCGCCGAGGCTTCCCGCTCGCGCATGCTCGTGCGCGCCGGGGTGCGATTCGATTCGCTGTTGAATACGCAGATTTTCAGGGCCAGCTTCCGCGCCTCCCTTAACCGGTCCGGTCGGGATCCTGCAGAGGCCTTCACAGATCTCACAAACCTTCGCCAGTTTCTGTCCACCAACGGAATCTTTGCCTTTTTCGACGCGCCCTGGGCACCCATCTATATCGGCGTCTGTTGGCTGCTCCACCCGTTACTTGGACTGACGTGTCTGATTTTCTCGGCGATTCTGCTGGTGGTGGCGGTGGTGTCTCACCATCTCACCAAGCAGCTCAATGTCGCCGCGCTGGAAACCGGCATGAAAACCGCAGGGTTCGTGCAAGCCAAACTCAAGAACGCCGAAGCCATCGAGTCGATGGGCATGCTGGGCGGATTGTTCGATCGCTGGCTTGGGCTGCACGACGAAAACGTTGACATCATGACGCGTAGCCAGGACATCACCCAGCGCGTCCAGGCGTTCAGCCGCTTCATGCAGTACGTGCAGCAAACATTGATGATGGCGGTAGGCGCCATTCTAGTGGTTCAGGGCTCGCTGACCCCCGCTGAAATGATTGCCACCAACTTTCTCATGCAACGGGCGCTTGCTCCGGTCCAGCTGATCGTCGCAAGTTGGAAAGGGTTCATCACGGCCCGTCTTTCCTACGACCGCCTGGGACGACTTCTGAAGGAAAACGGGGCAGAGGGTGGGTCGCGCGCCGTGGAAGCCCCGATCAAGGGCAAGCTCGACCTTCAAGACCTCGTGGCGACCGCGCCTAGCCGCGAGGAACCGATTCTGAAAGGGATCTCGGCAGAAATAGAGCCGGGAGAAATCATCGCGATCATCGGTCCTTCGGGTTCGGGGAAGACCACCCTCGCACGTTGTCTGCTGGGTATCTGGCCGCACAGCTCGGGACAGATCCTGTTGGATGATGTGCCGGTTGCGGACTGGGATAGGACAGAGCTCGGCCCCCACCTAGGATATCTGCCGCAGGACATCGAGCTGTTCGACGGCACGATCGCGGAAAACATCGGAAGACTTGGCAACGTCGACTCGAAGCAGGTCATCGCCGCAGCGCGTGCTGCAGGTGTGCACGAAATGATCCTGCGCTTCCCGTCGGGCTATGACACGCCGATGGGTATCGCTGGAAGCTTGCTGTCCGCTGGGCAGCGACAGCGCATCGCACTGGCCCGCGCCCTGTATGGAGAACCCTCTCTGCTGGTGCTCGATGAGCCCAATGCAAACCTCGACGATGCCGGCGAAGCTGCGCTCTTGCAGGCCATGCAGAATTTCAAGGCGATGGGCAAGACCATCATTGCTGTGTCGCACCGAGGAGGCATCATCGGACTCGCCGACCGCATCCTCATCCTCAACCAAGGTCGCCTCCAGGCCTTCGGTCCACGTGACGTCTTGCTCAAGCCGGTCGAAGTGGTAGCGGCTCAAGCATGAAGCGTCATCTCCTAGCCAAGGACATTTCATGAACGCGCGAATCGAATCCATGTTGCCCCCCGGGGCAAAGCCCGTTGCACTGGCGGCCGCGCCGACCAAAGCAGAGAAAAATCAGGAAAGCGGAGACCCAATGCGCTTCGGCTTGTGGGCGCTGGCCCTGGGCTTCGGGGGCTTCATCGCTTGGGCGGCACTCGCGCCGCTGGATGAAGGCGTGCCCGTAGGTGCCACCGTTGTCATTGAAACCAAGCGCAAGCCTGTTCAGCACCTGACTGGTGGAATCCTCAAGGAAGTGCTGGTGGGGGAGGGCGAAAACGTAAAGGCCGGGCAGACCGTTGCGCGGCTCTTCGATGCCGTCACACGCGCGAACTATGAATCTGTCCGCCAGCAGTATCGTGGGTTGCGCGCGACCGAGGCGCGAATTCTCGCCGAGCAGACCGATGTCGCAAACGTCGAGTTTCCGCCTGAGGTCACCGAAGACAGCGACCCCATGGTGATGCAGCAGGTAGAAACCCAGCGCCAATTGTTCCAGTCGCGGCGCCAGTCGCTGGAGGCTGAGCTGACGGGGATCCGGGCCACCATCGCCGGGCAACAAGCGATGATCGCGGGCTACAAGGGACAGTTGGTCAGCTACGAGCAACAGCTCGCCCTGTTGAAGCAGGAGCTGGACGGTATCCGCGGGCTGGTGGCTGAGGGCTACGCGCCGCGCACCCGCCAGCTCGAACTCGAACGCAACGCCGCGGGGCTGCAAGGCCAGATTCTCGAAGTCCGGGGCAACATCACGCGGACAGAGCGTGATATCGCTGAGCTCAACGCGAGAGCCATGCAGCGGCGTCAGGAATACCGCAAGGACGGGGACGAACGCCTCGCGTCCATCCGTCTGGAATTACAAGCCGACAAGGAACGGCTGAACGCTGCCGAGGGAGAGCTGGCGCGGGTAGAGTTGAAGGCACCCGTCGATGGACAGGTGGTCGGCCTTGAAGTGCAGTCTGTCGGCGCTGTCATCCAGCCCGCGCAGAAAATTATGGATATCGTGCCGTCTGATGAACCGCTGCTCCTTGAAGCACAGGTTCCACCGCAGTTCATCGATCGCATTCGTACCGGTCAAACTGTCACCGTGCGTTTCAGTGCATTCGCACATTCGCCGGCACTTTCCGTCGACGGCACACTCGACTCCATCTCCCACGACCTTGTCGAGGAACAGACGGCGGGCGGCGAGATCAAGTATTATCTGGCGCGCATCGGGCTGACGCCTGAAGGCATCAAGAAGCTCGGTGAACGACAGATGCAGCCCGGCATGCCGGCAGAAGCAGTCATCAAGACCGGTGAACGCACGCTCTTGACCTACCTGCTGCATCCGCTCACCAAACGTCTCGCGCGGGCGATGAAGGAAGAATAACTGGATGGTTTCTTTTCGGACTCCGGTGCTGGCCCTGATTCTCGGATTGGCGCCCGCATTCGACGCCGCGGCGATCGACCTTCTCGAAAGCTACCAGTCGGCAGTCGAAGCCGATGCCGATTATCGGGCCGCAGAGGCAGTTGCGGATGCCGGACGGCAGGGCGTGCCGCTGGCCCGCTCCCAGCTGCTGCCCAACATTTCCATGAACTACACGCACTTCGAGAACGAGCTCAATTCGCGCTCCACAGTGCCTGCCAGTCTGTTCGGGCCTGCGCGTACGATCGTTCAAAATCTCAGCTATCCCAGCGATTCGTGGGCGCTGATCCTCCGCCAACCGCTGTATCGGCCGGCGCAGTTCGCCGCCTGGCGGCAGTCCAAGGCACAGCTGCAGGGTGTGGAAGCGGAACTGGCGCGTGCCCAACAGGATTTGGGCGTGCGCGTTTCAGAGGCGTACTTCAATGCCCTGTTGATGGATGAGCGCTTGACGCTGGTTGAGGCTCAGACGAAGGCCATCGAGCTGCAGGTGAAAGCGGCGGAGGCGCTGTTCCGAGCCGGTCAGGGCACGCGCACCGACATCGATGATGCGCAGGCGCGCCTCGATCTCAAACGCGCGGAAATCCTTTCTGCAGAACAGGAAGTTGCGCAAGCCCGTCACGAACTCGAAATTTTGATCAACGCCCCGGTCGAAAGTTTGGCGGCGATCGACACCAGCCGCTTGCGCCTGACCTCCCCCCAGCCCAATTCCCTCGGGGGATGGACCGCGAAAGTTGAGGCTGGCAGTCCCGAACTGACTTCGCTCGAAGCGCAACGCCGGGCGGCCGAGCTGGAAATCAAGCGCGCATGGGCGGGTCACAAGCCAACTGCAGATATCATCCTGCAACGCTCGATCTCCTCCAGCGACAACGTGGTGAATCCGGGTGCCCGCTTCATCAACAACCAGCTGGGCGTGCAGGTCGCCGTGCCGCTTTTCGCCGGTGGCTACGTGAATGCGCAGGTGATGCAAGCAACGGCACGTCTCTCCGAAGTGGAAAGCAGGGCCGAGGCGGCGCGGCGCAAGCTCGCGACCGCGGTGCGCAGAGAGTTTCAGGCGGTTCAGGATGGA
>JBIKOF010000131.1:0-5563 GCA_044358205.1 Gammaproteobacteria bacterium
GCAGGCCGAATGGGAGACATTGCCTGAAATATGGCTTGCCGCTGCGGGGGTTTGCACGCATCTCAAGGAACTGTGCAGCGGGCTGCAGGTGTTCCCGGCGCGGATGCGTGAGAATCTTGCGGCGGCGGGGTGGCCGGAGCCCGACCCCTCACTGGACGCCGGCATCGAAGCCTTGCTCGCGCGTGCCTTCCCCACGCAAGGTGAGCCCTGATGGACCGGACTCAGGTCGGGATTGTCGGTGCCGGGCCGGCCGGCCTGATGCTCGCCCATCTTTTATCCCGAGCAGGTATCGACTCCGTGGTGCTGGAGCAGCGTACCCGTGCTGCGGTGGAGGGCACGGTGCGGGCGGGGGTGCTGGAACAGGCAACCGTCGAGCTCCTCACTGAATCCGGACTGGGCGCGCGTCTGCAGCGCGAGGGCGTTCCCCATACCGGGGTCGAGCTGCGGTTCGAAGGTGAGCATTGTCGGATCGATCTGGCAGCACTGACCGGCGGTCGCAGAATCACGCTTTATGCCCAACATGAGGTGCTGAAAGATCTCATCGCGGCGCGCGAGGCGGCCGGCGCGCCGCCGCAGTTTGAGGCGACCGTGGAAGAGCTGCAGGATGTCGCCGGCCAGCTTCCTCTCATCCACTACCGGGTGCAGGGTCGGCAGGCCCAGCTTGCGTGCGATTTCATCGTGGGCGCAGATGGCTACCACGGGCCGGTCCGGCAGTACATCCCGGCCAAGCACCGGCACGAAATGCAGCGGCTGTGGCCCTTTGCCTGGTTTGGCATTCTGCTCGAGGCGCCGCGCATCTCAACCGAGCTCATCTACGCGCGCCATACAGAGGGTTTTGCCCTCGCCAGCTCCCGCTCGGACAGCCTGCAGCGCCTGTACTTTCAGGTGCCGCCGGATACCCGGGTAGAGGACTGGTCCGGACCCGCCATCCTCGAGGTGCTCGAACGTCGCCTGGAACTCTCGTCGGGTTGGTGCACCGGCGCCGAGGCCATCCGTCAACGCGATGTCGTGGGCATGCGCAGTTTTGTCTGTCAGACCCTGCGCCACGGGCGTCTGCTGCTTGCTGGCGACGCCGCGCATATCGTGCCGCCCACAGGCGCGAAGGGAATGAATCTCGCGATACACGACATTCGTCTCCTGGCCGAGGCACTTATCCAGCACTACCAGCAGGACGACGATCGGCTGCTCGAAACCTACCCGGCGCGAGCGTTGGCCAGGGTCTGGCAGGCACAGCGGTTTTCCTGGGGTATGACCTCGCTCTTACACCTCCTCGACGACGAAGACGATTTTCAAATCGGCCTCAAACGGGCGCAGTTCCGCCAACTCATGGACTCTCCCTCGGCTGCTGCTGCATTTGCCCGCGATTACACCGGCTGAGAATCCTCCAAACTTGCTTGTTGCAAGCAAGTAAAGATGACGGCAACATGGTCGCATGGAGTCAGCCGCCGAAACGCCCGCCACCCGCCGCACCCAAGCCGAGCGCTCCGCGCTTTCGGATACCCGCATGCTCGATGCGGCGGTGGCGCTGATCGTCCAGCGGGGCACCGCGGGTGTCACGTTGAAGGATGTGGGTGAGCTCGCGGGCTATAGCCGGGCGATGGCGGGGTGGCGTTTCGGGACCAAGGCAAACCTCTTCGCCTTTGTCGTACGCGCTGTTGGCGAGGACTGGCTGAGGGCCTTGGGGGATGCCGTGGGCGATAAGCAGGGACTCGCTGCCATTCACGCGGCAACGGAAGCCCACTCCCGCTTTATGCGCGCCGGCGCCGATAGAACCCGCGCGTTCTACCTGCTCTGGTTCGATTCCACCGGACCCCACCCTGAGCTCCGGCAGGTCATCTCCAACATCCACGAGCGTCGCCAGCGCGACGTGGAGGCCTGGATCAAGGCTGGAATCCGGGCCGGTATCGTTCGCCAGGATGCCGATGTCGCGTCCATCGCCGCGCACTTCTGCGCGACCATCATCGGCATCGTCTACCACTGGCTGATCAACCCGCAGGCTCTACGCCAACTGCGGGATTTGCATGAAGGTTTGAAACAGCAGATGACACGGGCACTGGTCCCGTGAACCACAGGAGCATTCCATGAGCATTCGCGCCGAAGATTTCACCCCAGCCGCCGAATCGAGCGCCCCCGCGTTGCCGCTGCGTTTCGTAACAGCGGCGTCTCTGTTCGACGGCCACGATGCAGCCATCAACGTCATGCGCCGTCTCATTCAGGGCGCGGGCGTCGAGGTCATCCATCTCGGCCACAACCGTAGCGTGGCAGACGTGGTGTCGGCCGCTATTCAGGAAGATGCCGACGGCATCGCCGTCAGTTCCTATCAGGGTGGGCACAACGAATATTTCCAGTACATGGTCGATATGCTGCGGGAAGCCGGTGCGGGTCATGTGCGGGTGTTCGGCGGCGGCGGCGGGACCATCACGCCTGAAGAAATTGCCGTTTTGCAGGCCTACGGGGTGGAACGCATCTATCACCCCAACGACGGCATGGTGATGGGGCTGCAAGGCATGATTGACGACCTTGTACAGCGCACCGTCAGCGCCCGTAAAAACACGGCTGTGCCAGCGCAGGTGACGCGCGACAACTTTCTGTCGGTGGCTGAGATGTTGTCCGCGCTCGAGGACGGGGTGCTCGCAGAGACACAGCTCGAGAAGCTGCGCAAGGAATGGCGGATGGCAGGCGCGCGCGTCCCTGTCATCGGCATCACCGGCACCGGCGGCGCCGGCAAGAGTTCGGTGACCGACGAAATCCTCTCGCGGTTCATGCAGTATTTCCCGGAAATGCGCATCGCCGTACTGGCGGTCGACCCTACCCGCCGGCGCACGGGCGGCGCGCTGCTCGGCGATCGCATCCGCATGAATAGCCTGCGCCACGACCGCATCTTCATGCGCTCCATGGCTACCCGGCGGCAGCACCTCTCGACCAGCGCCATGTTGGGCGACGCCGTAGCTTTCCTGAAATCGCTCCAATTTGATTTGGTGCTCGTGGAGACAGCGGGCATTGGTCAAAGCGATTCCGAAATCGTCGACCTGGTCGATTTGCCGGTGTACGTGATGACCAGTGAATACGGGGCGGCCAGCCAGCTCGAAAAAATCGACATGCTCGACTTCGCATCGCTGGTCATTCTGAACAAATTCGACAAGCGCGGCGCAGAAGATGCCCTGCGCGATGTGCGCAAGCAGTGGCGCCGGAATCACCAGGCGTTCACCACGCCGGATGAGGAAGTTCCGGTCTTCCCCACCATCGCGAGCCAGTTCAACGATCCGGGCTTGACCTGGATGTTCGTGAACCTGTGTCGGCAGCTCGTCGCGAAGGTGGGGCTGGATGCCGCGCGCTGGGCACCCGCGGTCGAGGTGAAAATCAAGGAGCCGCGAGCGACCGTGCTGATCCCGGGCCAACGCAATCGCTACCTCGCCGAGATTGCTGAGCAGGGGCGGGAGGTCAATGCGCGCGTCGACACCTGCGCTGCGCACGCCAATCTCGCCCAGCACTGTCACGAAGCGCTGAAGGCGCTAGGTGATTCGGGTCTGCCGGCGCCGGGTGACGGCTATCCGGAATCGGGCATCAGTGACGGCGACGCCACGCTTGTGGCTTTGCGTCGCCGCTACAACGAAGCACTCGCCGCAGCGGGCAGTGAAGGGCTTGCGGTCCTGAAAGGATGGGACCGACAAATTGCAGCCATTACGGCCGAAAAATACACCTACAAGGTTCGCGACAAGCTGGTCGAGGGTGACAACTATCGCGAGACGCTCAGCCACCAGAAAGTTCCGAAAATTGCGCCCCCGCGCTTCGATGCCTGGGGCGATCGGCTGCGCTTTGGGCTGAAGGAAAACCTCCCGGGCAACTATCCTTACACCGCAGGCGTCTATCCCTACCGCCGGGCGGGCGAAGACCCTACCCGAATGTTTGCCGGGGAGGGCACACCGGAGCGGACCAACCGCCGTTTCCACTACGTGTCCTCGGGCCAACCGGCGGCGCGTCTATCCACGGCCTTTGATTCGGTGACGCTGTACGGTGAAGACCCGCACGAGCGGCCCGATATCTACGGGAAGATTGGCAACTCGGGCGTTTCAATCGCCACCGTGGATGATGCCAAGCGGCTCTATTCTGGGTTCGACCTCTCGGCGCCCAGCACCTCGGTCTCGATGACCATCAACGGGCCAGCCCCTATCGTGCTCGCGTTCTTTATGAACACTGCCATCGACCAGCAGGTAGAAAAGCACCTGCACGCCACGGGTCAGTGGGAAGCTGCGCGCAAGCGCATCGATGCCTACTTCGGGGGACGCCCGCGTCCGGTCTATCGCGGCGATGTACCGGAGGGTAACACGGGGCTCGGGCTCGGCCTGCTGGGCGTGTCGGGCGAGCATGTGGTCGATGCCGAGACCTATGCACGGATCAAGACCGATACCCTGGCCAACGTGCGCGGCACGGTGCAGGCCGACATCCTGAAGGAAGATCAGGCGCAGAACACCTGCATCTTCTCCACCGAATTCGCCATGAAGATGATGGGTGACGTCCAGGAATATTTCGTGCACCAGAATGTGCGGAACTTCTACAGTATCTCCATCAGCGGCTATCACATTGCCGAAGCCGGTGCGAACCCCATTTCGCAGCTTGCCTTCACCCTGTCTAACGGGTTCACCATCGTCGAGTACTACCTTGCGCGTGGCATGAACATCGACGACTTCGCGCCGAACCTGTCGTTCTTCTTCAGTAACGGCATGGATCCGGAGTACTCAGTGATTGGCCGTGTGGCACGCAGGATCTGGGCACGCGCCATGCGCGAGCGCTACGGCGCAAGCCCGCGCAGCCAGATGCTGAAGTACCACATCCAGACTTCCGGGCGCAGCCTGCACGCGCAGGAGATCAGCTTCAACGATATCCGCACCACGCTGCAGGCGCTGTATGCCCTGTTCGACAATTGCAACAGCCTGCATACCAACGCCTACGATGAAGCAATCACCACGCCCACCGAGGAATCCGTTCGTCGGGCGGTTGCCATCCAGCTCATCATCAACCGTGAGCTCGGCCTCAACTTCTGCGAAAACCCCTGGCAGGGGTCTTTCGTTATCAACGAATTGACCGACCTCGTGGAGGAGGCGGTCTATCAGGAGTTCGAGCGCATTTCCGAGCGCGGCGGGGTGCTGGGTGCGATGGACACCATGTACCAGCGCGGAAAGATTCAGGACGAGAGCCTGTATTACGAAACCCTGAAGCACGACGGTCGCTTGCCACTGATTGGCGTCAACACCTTCCTGCCGAAAAAGGGGCAGGAAGATCAGGTGACCACCGTCGAACTGATGCGCTCCACCGAACAGGAAAAGCAGGATCAAATCGTGGCCGTGCGCGCCTTTCAGGATCTGCATGCCGCCGAGCGACCCGCGCGACTGCACAACCTGCAGCAGGTGGCCCGTGCACGCGGTAATGTATTCGAGTCGCTGATGGAAACGGTGAAGGTGGCCTCGCTCGGCCAGATTTCACACGCGCTGTACGACGTCGGCGGTGAATACCGCCGCAACATGTAGGCAGCCGACATGCCACACCGAACGGATGCGATGGGCGT
>JBIKOF010000132.1:0-5541 GCA_044358205.1 Gammaproteobacteria bacterium
ACTCGCCAAAGAAGCGCAGCAGTCGCGGGCGCTCCTCCACGCAATCTGTTGCCCCGGCGACGATATCGCGCACGATCTCGACCAGGTCGCTCCGACGCGCAGCGTCCACGATGCGTGCCGGATCCATGCCCGCAGTGCCCGGATTCCTGACCCGATAATCCGGGCAGTAAATCAGTGCTTCGACGTTAATCTGGGTCTCGCGCAGGCTTTTGCGCACGCGCTCGGCAATGGCGTCCCGGGTGGCTGCGAGCGCCATGGGCACTCGACGCTCGCCGTCGGGGAGACGACATACCAGCCCCTCCGGTGTCTCGTTCAACAACCCGGCGCGCTGCTCGATGATGAGGATGCGTCCCTGCGGACCAATGACGACGAAATCTATCTGGCCTGTCAGCGCCTGATTGGCGCCATCGACGCGGGCCCAGTGCACACCGTGGAATATCGCATGATGCGTATCGAGACCGGCGTCGAGGGCGGCGAGGGTCTGCCAGATGCGGGGGGCTATCCCCGTCGTTTGCAGTGCACGCCAGCCTGATGGAAATGTCTGCGCCACACCCGGGGCTTCTGTCAGAGGCAGGACAGGCGCGGCTGTGCGCGCAGGCTCACCTCGCTCACCGCTCAGTCATCCGTGCGGAAGCGTCCAACCTCATCACCCAGCGCGGCCACCGCCGTGTGCATCGATTGGGTCGCTTTCATCAAATCGCCGATCGACTGCGAGGTTGCCTGGGCCATCTCGTTGAGCTGCTGCATGGAACCGGTTATCTGTTGCGCCCCGGCGGATTGCGCCTGCATACCCTGGCTCACGAATTCGAAGCGCGGCTTGAGCTCCTGCACCTGGGCGATGATGCGTCCAAGCTGTTCATTGGTCACGGCTGCGGCCGCCACGCCACGCGCGACCCGGTCTCCAAACTGGGCCATCTCGCGGACACCCGCAGAAACTGCCGCCTGCATCTCGGCAACCATTTGTTCGATGTCGAGCGTGCCCACTGCGGTCTGGTCCGCGAGGCGCCGAATCTCGCGCGCGACGATGGCGAAACCGCGCCCGACCTCGCCGGCTTTCTCGGCCTCGATCGCCGCGTTGAGCGAGAGCAGATTGGTCTGGTCCGCAACCTTGGTGATGGTGAGCACCACGCCATTGATGTTCTGAGCTTTGGCAGCGATGACCTTCAGGCGCTCATTGATGGCGCTGCTCGCCGCATCGAGCTCACCAATGGCCGCATTCATCGCCGACACGCCTTCGCGGCCCGCATCTGCAAGCGCCGCAGTTTCATCCACACGTTCGGAAACCACGCGCATGGAGCCTAGCAATTCCCGACCCGTGGAAGAAATCTCTCGCACTGCCGCCGCAATTTCGGCGGTGGTGCCGCTGAGTTCGGAAACACCAACTTCCTGACTGCGCGCGGTGGCAGACACATCGTCCACGCTGTGCGTGATTTCGCTGCTGGCCGATTTTATTTTCCGCAACAGCCCCCTGAGGTGGGAAATCATGTTCGCCATCACAGCCAGCAGGACGCCCACTTCATCTGCTCGACCCGCGCTGGAGAAGGTTTGGGTGAGATCGCCTGACGCCACCTGTTCGGCCACCTTGGCCGCCTGCACCAGCGGTTTTGAGATTGAGTGCGCCACCAGGATCGCCGCGATTGAGATAGGCAGCGCACCTATCAGCAACAGCAACAAGGTCAGCCGCCTTTGCGATTCCACCATTGCAAGCGCTTCGCTCGCGTCCTGCTTGACGTTCAGTCCCCAGCGGAACGAAGGCACGTAACTCCACACCGCAAGTGTTTCGACGCCCCGGTAATCTAGCCGGCGTCCGTGGCCGCGCTGGCCCTGAACGGCGGCCTGAGACGCTGCGCCATTGGGACTGCCCAGCGCGATGCGCTGTCTGAAGGCGGCATCAGCCGCATGCCGCAACGGCGCGACCACCACGGCATCGTTGCCGATGCGGCTGAGGACGACGGTCTCACCGGTATCCCCCAAGCCCGCATGGTCCTCGATGAGCCAATACAGTTCCTCGATATCTATCTGGAAAGCGAGAACACCGACCAGCACCCCCTCACGCAGCACAGGGCCGGCAACGAACACCACCGGGTCGGCACTGCCTTCGTAAATCCGCATATCGGAGATCTCTTCTTGCAACAGCGTCTTCACCCGGTCGTACACCCCGGCGAGCTCGCTGTTGCGCAACGCGCCCTCGGCAAGCTTGAGCCCGGGCGTGAGCGCTGCTATGCGGCGATTGAGCGAAAAGATGATCCTGCCATCGAGATCGAAGAGCGTTGCATCCACGAAGCCGTACTGGCCCGCGACATTCGACAGGGCTCGCCTCAGACCGGATTCCGCTGCGCGATAGGCCGGTGTATCCAGCCCCCCGTCGTCGAGCGCAGCGCGCAGAGCCGGGACGGGTTCGATGACTTCCTGCGTGCGCCCGGTGAGGTAAACACTGCGTATGAGATCGGTGGCGTAGCTTTCCAGTGCGGCTATCTTGCGCTGGCTGATGGCGACGAGGTTCCGATAGTAGGTTTGTTCGACGGAATGGGAGGAGATGCGATCAAGTACCAGCGCAAGCACCCCGCAGGACAGGAACGCGATCACCAAAAACCACATGATGAGGCGCGCCGCGATCGATCCGCGGTTACCCGTGTCGCGCGCGGCGAGCTCGTGCAGACGCGTGGCACGCCCCCCGAGGCCACAAAAGCTGAGCACTGGAGAAGGCAGGCCTTTCAGCGTCTTCTGGAACCTCGCGACCTCGGCAGGGCCGATATCGCCAAGCGCGAGCGGGAGATGTGCATAGGCCAGCCCTGCCGCCCGCGCTGCGCTTTCGAGCTGCGCCGAGGTGGGCTGAGCTGCCCCCCCCTCGAAATCCGGACGGTTGTTGAGGATGCTGCGATAACCCGCCGCTGCTGCGGCGGCCATGTCTGCAGGGTGCAGCTGGGCCGAGACCCCGTAGTCGTCCGACACACGGCGGAAGTTTGGCCCGCCAGACTCGATGGAAGCGTTCATCGGCTCACCTCGTCCTCGGGTTGGCCCACTGCCCGCCCCATTGCGCATAGAGTTCGGCCAGAAAAGCCTCCCAGGCCTCGGGCGTCCGCGTCTTCGGATAAGGCACCGGCCTGATTGGACGGGCAGCACTCCAGACGATTTCGATTTGTCCGGCAGGGGTGACCCGGCCGATGGAAACCGGGCGCCATACGTGCTGGGTATCGCGGTCGACGGACACCACGCCTTCGGGGGCTTCCAGACTTTGCCGGAGCATGGCCGCCCGGATACGCCCTGTTTCCGTGCCCCCCGCTTCCTGCACGGCCTGCGCCCAGAGCTTCACGCCGAACCACGAAGCTTCCACCACATCACTGGTGGTACGCGCCTCGCCGTAGCGCGCGCGGAAGCGTTTGATGAAGTCTTCGTTCACCGCACCCGGGAGGCTCTGAAAGTAATTCCAGGCAACGTAGTGGCCTGCCACGTTCGAGACCTTCATGGCCTCCAGCTCGGATTCGCCAATACTGAACGACATCACCGGCAGGGTTTCGGGGCGAATCCCCGCTTCCTGCAACGCGGTGTAGAAGGCTTCGTTGCTGTCTCCCACCACGCCACTGAAAACGACATCGGGTTTGGCGTCCTGAATTTCCCGCACCATGGCATCGAGGTCGGTAGACCCGAAGGGCACATAGGATTCACCCACCAGCGTGGCGCCCTGAATTTCCATCTGGTCTTTCATGATGGCGTTGATCGCGTGCGGCCACACGTAGTCGGAACCAATCAGGAAGACCCGCTTGCCGATATTGGAGAGCGCCCATTGGAGCGCGGGGAGCACCTGCTGATTAGGTGCCGCGCCGGTGTAGATGATGTTGGAGGAGTCCTCGAGGCCCTCGTAGGCCATCCCGTAGACGAGCAGATGATCCAGACGCTCAAACACAGGTCTTACAGTCTTGCGGCAGGCAGAGGTCCAGCACCCGAATATCGTGACAACGCCTTCTTCTTCGATGAGGCGTTCAGCCTCCCGTGCGAAGGTGGGCCAGTCGGATTCACCATCCACTACCAAGGCCTCGACCCGACGACCGAGCAGTCCGCCGGCCGCGTTGATTTCTTCAACGGCCATCAGCGCTGCGTCCACCATCGGCTTTTCGCTCAGGGCCATGGGCCCGGTGAGTGAGTGCAGGATGCCGATCCGGATGGGAGGCTGGGTTTGCCAGAAATCGCGTGCGAGGTAGGCGACGCCGGAGACGATCCCGAGGATCAGCAGGGCGAGCGACAGGCGTAGACGGGTCATTCAGCCTCCTGGGGCCAGCCGCGCGACAATCGACGCGAGCCCGACCAGTATAGCGCCGCCGGGGCAATCCCGGTCAGGGGGCGTTGTCCTGTGCCAAAGGCGCCCTCAGTACCCGGCCGCGGCGTAGGGTGTTCGGGCGTCTCGGCGATACACCAGCAGATTGCGTCGGTAGGCGCACACCCTCTCCCCTTTCTGGTTTCGGGCCAGCGTGTCGACGGTGAGGATGCCCTCGTCGGGTCGTGACTTGGAAACCCGGGTCTCCACCACCGTTGACTCGGCTTCCAGCGTGTCACCCTCGTGCACCGGACCGAGCTCGATGTCGGTCCAGCCCAGATTCGCCGATACCCGGCCAAAGGTACGAGTGGTCAGCGCAGTCACCGCGCCGAGCACCAGCGTTTCCGGCACGCGGTATCGCCCCCCAAGGTGAGCCTCGACCCATTCAATGTCCTGAAAGCGCGGCGCATGTTCGAATGCTCGCCGACTGTGACTCACGATATCGGCCCGGTGAAAACTGCGGCGGGGCGCATGCACGAAGGTTTCGTCTGCACGTGCATCCTCGAAGAAGAGTCCCCACTGCTCGACCAGTGTCCCCTCCTCGGCCCGATACGCCTGAAAGCGGGGCTCGCGCGCCGGGGTTGCGGTGGCGTGCCCAGCAACCGGCCAGTGGTCGGCACGATAGATCTCCACCCTGCACACCAGAGTCGCGAACGGGCCATCGCGCGCACCCGCAGGGGCGTCGGGGCCGCGCTTGCAAGCCCCGTGGAGCGCGAGGGTGACGATGCCGACTGCCGGGTCCTCCCCCGGCTCCAGTGCAATCACCTCACTGTCGGCATACAGGGTATCGCCACCAAACACCGGCGCCGTCAGCGTTATCTCGCGAAATCCGAGCAACTCCCGACGACAGCCGAGGGTCTTGCCCGCCATCCCGATCAAACGCTGAACCGTAAGCGTGCTCACCATCAGTGGGGACTGCCAGCTTGCCTGCGCCGCATAGTGCGCATCGAAATGGATCATCGCGCCGTTGTAGGTATCGAGGGTCTCGTCGCTATTGTCCTGTTGCGAGAGCGTGATGCCGGGTCGATGCCGGAAACGCTGTCCAAGCCTGAAGTCATCAAAAAAAAGTCCGAACTGTTCGCGGTAACGGTTGGGACCAACTTGATAGTAAGCAGGAAAAGTCATGGCGGGATCCTCGGCACGCTGGCCCGGACTCGCGGGCCAGCCCGGTTCAGGCACAAGCTCAGGCGATGGCGTTCCGCTTCACATACTGGCGGGCGATGATCATG
>JBIKOF010000133.1:0-5509 GCA_044358205.1 Gammaproteobacteria bacterium
GGGCAGGCCCGGCGGCACGCTCGGCTTGAAGGTCTTCCAGGGCCTTGGAGTCGGGTGCTGCCAAGGTGGAAAGATTCCCGCCAAAAACCTCTCCGTGACAGCGAATATCGGGGTGCGAATCTAGCAATAGCCGCAAGCGGGTGCTGCCGGTTCTGCCGGCGGTCACGATGACGAAACGCGAAACCTGTGTTTTCAAGAATAGAAATCCTGCACTACGCGCATTGCGGGCTTCATTCTCAGAAGCGTCGTTCCACGGAAAGGGCCACCCCGACGCCGGGCGCGGGGTAGCCGCGAATAGTCTCGTGCTCTGAGTCGAGCAGGTTGGTGACAGTCATGCCCAGCGCCCATCGGCCGCTGAGCGGCAGCGCCAACCAGAAAAAAATCAGCAGAACGACGGCACGGCCGCTCAAGGGCCGAGAATACCCTCCGCAAGGGTCCGCGGCGAGAGACAGCGGCCGGTGTACACCCCCGCAACTGACGGTCCGACGCGCTATGATTCGGGCATACGAGGCGCCCCTTCAACAGCCCCGGGAGACGTTGATGTCCACACCTTCTGCAGTAATTCGTGAAGTTTTCGGCGAAATCGATTTCGACCCGGCCGCCCTCAAGGCCCGGTATCTGGCAGAGCGGGATCGCCGTCTGCGCGAAGATGCCAACGACCAGTACGTTGAAGTCACCGGCGATTTCACTCATTACGTCGACGACCCCTACTGCACCCCCATCGAGCGTGCTGCGGTGGATGAAGAAGTCGAGGTGGTCATCATCGGCGGGGGGTTTGGCGGGCTACTGATGGGCGGGAGGCTCCGCGAAGCGGGCTTCGAAGACATCTGCGTCATCGAACAGGCGGGCGATTTTGGCGGCACCTGGTACTGGAACCGCTACCCCGGTGCGATGTGCGATGTAGAGTCCTACTGCTACCTGCCACTGCTGGAAGAGCTGAACTACATTCCCAAGCACAAGTATTCCTTCGCACCCGAGATCATGGCGCACTCGCAGGCCATCGCGCGTCATTACCGGCTATACGACAAAGCCCTGCTGCAGACCAGCGTCGCCCGCATGGTGTGGCAAGAAGACGCCGGTCGCTGGCTCATCGAGACCAATCGGGGCGACAAAGTCAGGGCGCGCTTCGTAGCCATGGCCAATGGCCCGCTGAACCGACCCAAGCTGCCCGGGATCCCCGGCATCGATGACTTCAAAGGACACACCTTCCACACCAGTCGCTGGGACTACGCCTACACTGGCGGAGACTCGACCGGCAACCTGCACAAGCTGGCCGACAAGCGGGTTGGGATCATCGGCACCGGTGCGACGGCCGTGCAGTGCATTCCTCATCTGGGTGCCTCCGCCGGGCAGCTCTACGTGTTCCAGCGCACGCCGTCCTCGGTCGACGTACGCAACAACCACGAGACGGATCCGGAATGGGCCGCCAGCCTGACACCCGGCTGGCAGGAACGACGTATGGAGAATTTCAACGTACTCGTCTGTGGCGGTGACCAGGAGGAAGATCTGGTTAAAGACGGGTGGACCGACATTTTTCGCAACCTCACCGGCATTGCGGCCAAGCTAGCCGCGCGCAAACTTGGGCGTCGCCTCACGCACGACGAACGTGAGGAGCTGATGGAGATTGCCGACTACCAGAAGATGAATTCAGTGCGAACGCGCGCGGCGCGCATCGTCCAGGACCAGGCGACCGCCGAAAAGCTCAAGCCCTGGTACCGACAGTTCTGCAAGCGCCCTTGTTTTCACGATGAATACCTTCCCACCTTCAATCGGCCCAATGTCACTCTGGTAGACACGCAAGGTCTGGGCGTAGATCGCATCACGCCAGACGGAGTGGTGGTGAATGGCAAGGAATACGCTGTTGACTGCCTCATTTTCGCAACCGGTTTCGAAGTAGGAACCGGGTACACGCGGCGCGCGGGTTACGACATCGTCGGCCGAAACGGCGTGAAACTGAGCGAGAAGTGGGCACAGGGGCCACGCACGCTGCATGGTCTGCAGACAAATGGCTTTCCAAACTGCTTTTTCCTGGGCTTCACCCAAAATGCGGTTACGGTAAACGTTCCGCAGTCACTCAACGAACAGGCGCGCCACGTCACCTACATCCTGTCGACGCTCCGCGCACGCGAAAAGAAGGTGATTGAAGCCACAGTAGACGGCGAGAACGGCTGGATCGCCGAAATGGAGAGCAAGGCGAAGATGGGCGAACAGTTCCGTCTGGAATGCACGCCGGGTTACTACAACAATGAAGGGCAGACGGGAAACCGCAACAACCTGTTCTTCTCACAGTACGGCGGCGGTCCGTTGCGGTTCTTTGAACTGCTCAAAGCATGGCGGGGGGCAGATACACTGCCAGGCTGCAGCACCCGCTAGGCCTCTCTTAAACCGTGCCGAGGTCGGCGAGCGGATGCGCTGCCGTCGACCAAGGACGATCGAAGAAACCTTCTATCCACGCCGGCGTCACTGCCTCCAGGGTTGCCGGGGTCCAACGTGGCGTGCGGTCCTTATCGATAAGAAGTGCACGGATTCCCTCGGCGAGATCGGGTCGCGCTGCGCAGGTCAGCGCCGCGACCAGCTCGGCCCGAAACACTTCGGCGAGGGAGGCGGTCCGCAACCGACGCTGAAGCGCAAGTGACAGCGCAGCCGTAGTGGGTGAGCCGGCGCGCAGGGTCGCCGCAGCGCGCTCGAACCAGTCTCCGAGCGGCGCAAGCGCCAGGATGCGATCGCGGATTTCGCAGGCCGAGTCGCCCATACACGCAAGCGCAATGGATTCCAGATGTGTCCGCAGCGGGCCGTCGGTTGGGACCGGTTCGGCCTGTGTGGCGAGGACTTCACTCAAGACACGTCGGTTCGTGTTTGCATCTCCGCCCCAAGGGGCGGCCGCCAAGCCCGTCATCACGTCGGCTTTGCGGGCGTGCGGAATGAAGAAATCCGCGAAGCCGGCAAAGATGGCATCGCCCGCGCCAAGCTGGGCGGCCGTGAACGCCAGAAATATACCGGCCGCGCGCGGTACGCGGGACAGAAACCAGCTCCCCCCCACATCCGGGAAAAGCCCGATATTGATCTCGGGCATGGCAAGCCGGAGTTGGTCGGTCACCACTCGATGGCTGCAACCGGCCATCAGACCCATGCCACCGCCCATCACCACGCCCTGACCCCAGCACAGGATCGGCTTCGGGTAATGGTGAATCAAATAATCGAGACGATATTCGCGGGAGAAGAAATCCAGCGCATACGCGTTGGCAGCGATGTCGTCCCTGGCATCGGACGCGCGGTGCGCGAGACAGGTGGCGTGCAGACGGGTCAGGTCTGCGCCCGCGCAGAACGCGCGTTCACCGGCGCCCTCCAGCAACACCATCGCGATACCGGGATCGCTTGCCCAGCCACGGAATTGGGCCCAGAGGGCATCGATCATCTCGAGGGTGAGCGAATTCAGAGACTTCTCGGCGTCCAGACAGGCGATGGCGATTGTCTGCCCTGAGGCGGTTGTCTGTTTTGAGAAGCGCACGGGCGCGGGCGTTAGCATGGATGTCTCCTCATATGAGGCCGGCACGTTAACGGGCCGGTGAAACCCGCGCAATGTGACTTTTCGGGAGGTGCAAACTGGTCCTGCCTGAGGGACACTCGACAGCCCGACTGGCTGCCAACCGGAGCCCTACAAGGACAAGACACATGCTGAATTTCTGCCGGTCCCTCACATCCACCGCAGGCCTGTGTCTGATGCTTGCCTTTAATGCGACGCAGCTGCAGGCGCAGGAGTGGGCGCTGCCCTCGGGCGATCTTGCCGCGACCCGCTACAGCCCACTCGATGCGATTAGCACCGACACCGTGGCGAAGCTCAAACCGGTCTGGACCTTCTCTACCGGCGTGCTGGGCGGGCATGAAGGACAACCGTTGGTGGTGAACGACACCCTCTATGTGGTGACCCCCTGGCCCAACGTTCTCTACGCCTTCGATTTGACGCAGCCCGACTACCCTCTGCGCTTCAAGTTCCGGCCTGATGCAGATCGACGAGCACTCGGCGTTGCCTGCTGTGACGCCGTGAATCGTGGCGCCGTGCATGCCGAGGGTCGAATCGTCTACAACCTGCTCGATGGCCGGACCGTCGCTGTGGATGCGAGAGACGGCAACCTGCTGTGGCAAACGCGGGTTGCCGACCTGTCTCGGGGCGAGACACTCACGATGGCCCCGCTGGTGGTGGGCAAGCGCGTTTTCGTCGGACCTTCAGGCGGAGAATTCGGGATTCGGGGTTCCTTCACGGCACTCGATCTCGATACCGGGAAAATTCTCTGGTCGGCACGCAACGTGGGGCCAGACAAGGCCATGCGTATCGACGCTGCGCGCTTTCACCCGTACTACGACAAAGGTGAAGCGCTGGGCACGCACAGTTGGGCAAACGACAGCTGGAAAATTGGCGGCGGACCTGTATGGGGCTGGCTGTCCTACGACCCTGCTCTGGACTTGGTGTACTACGGCACCGGGAATCCAGGCCCCTATAACACCGAGCAACGCCGCGGCGACAACAAGTGGACGGCAAGTGTGCTCGCCCGACGACCCGCTGACGGCAGCCTGGCCTGGGCTTACCAGTTCACACCCAACGACAACTGGGATTACGACGCCAACGCGGAAAACATCCTCGTGGAGCTGGAGATCGGCGGGCAACCGCGCAAGGTGCTGGTGCACTTCGACAAGAACGGTTTTGGCTACACCCTCGATCGCCGCACCGGCGAAGTATTGGTGGCAGAACCCTATGTGCCAGTGAACTGGGCGAGCGGCATCGACCGTACGACCGGCCGCCCGCGCACCGTGGCCGCCAAGCAGACTGGCGCCTCGCGCGGCATGGTGCGTGACATCTGCCCGAGTCTGGAGGGCGGAAAACCCCCCGCGTCACCCGCTGCCTACTCACCACAGACCGGACTTTTCTATGTGCCCACGGTAAACCTGTGCATGGACTGGGAGGCAAGCGAAGCGGTGTACCAGCAAGGCACACCTTTCATCGGCGCAAATGTGCCCTACCATCCGGGAAAAGGCGGAAATCTCGGCAGCTTCATCGCCTGGGATGCCGCAACCGGCAAGAAACGCTGGGAAGTGAAGGAACGTTTCCCCGTCTGGAGTGGAAGCCTTGCCACCGCGGGGCAACTCGCCTTCTATGGCACGCTGGATGGCTGGCTGAAAGCCGTTGATGCCCGCACCGGCGCGCTGCTGTGGAAGTTCAAGGTGGGCTCCGGCGTGGTAGGCGCGCCCATCAGCTACCGGGGACCCGACGGGCGCCAGTACATCGCCGTGTATTCCGGCATCGGGGGCGACTGGTCGCTCATCAGCGGCGAGGTCAATTCGGCAGATCCCGCGGATGTACGTCCACGCGCCGACTTTGCCCCGGATTTGGCGCGCTATACCAGTCAGGGCGGCATGGTATGGGTGTTCGGTCTATGAGCTTCAACAACAGACTTCGCAGGGGCTTTTTGGCAGTTTTGCTGTGCGTTTCTGTGGGACACACAGGAGCGACCGA
>JBIKOF010000134.1:0-5478 GCA_044358205.1 Gammaproteobacteria bacterium
GCTGGATCACTACTCCGGTGGGCGCTTTGTCTATGGCATCGGCGCCGGGTGGAATGAACCCGAATGCACGACCATGGGCGGCGATTTTGCACGTCGCTGGACCCAGACTGCGGAAGCCATCCAGGTGATGAAAAAACTCTGGACTGGCGAATATCAGGGCCATCAGGGCAAGTACTACAACTTCCCGCCCTCCATCTGTCTGCCTCGCCCCACCCAGCGGCCGAATCCCCCGATTCTTCTGGGCAGCATCGGTTCACCAAACGTCTATCGCCGCGTCGCAGAGTGGGGTGACGGCTGGCTGCCCTTTGTAGTCGACCCCAAGGAAATCACCGAGGGCCGAGCCGAAATCACCCGCTATGCCGAGAAGATTGGTCGCAATCCTGCGGAACTCGAAATCTGTGCGTTTGCGGCGCCGGGTCTGTTCAAGAGTGCGGCGGGCATCAAGGCTCTTGCGGAGGCAGGTGCGGACAGCGCGGTGGTCTGGCTTTCCGAGGGGACTCAAGCAGACGCACTGGCGTCGCTCGAGGAACTGGCGAAGGAATTCTTCGGCTAGCGTTTCAATCTTGCAGTGAACCGGGGTTTACCCGGTTCACTGCGGGTGATCAACGCAGGGAGGCGTTGATTTTGTCCAGGGTTCCAGTGCCGGGGCAGAGGTCCATCTCGGTCAACGCATTGAGCGGCCGCTCCACCGTGTTCAGGTTACGGTGGATGTCCGAGGCGTTGTTATCGACATAGAGCAGCCCCGTCACGATTTGGCCTTTTGCCTGATGGGACTGAATGAAGTTCATGGCCGACACCTTGTCGGTGGCGTCGTAGTCCGGTGCCGCCTTGTAAAGGCGGATGACAGAGCCATCGTGCTGATGCACATCCACGGCAGTGCCCGGTTCGTAATCCGTGGTGATCTCCTCGCGTCCCTCGATGAAGTCCAGAAAATTCACCGCTTCGTTGTGCGCGCGCACATAGTCATAGCTCTTGGTGCTGCCGGCGTGATTATTGAACGCCACACAGGGGCTGATGACGTCGATAAACGCAGATCCCTGATGACCGAGGGCCGCACGAATGAGCGGCACCAGCTGGCCCTTGTCGCCAGAGAAACCGCGCGCGACGAAAGTTGCCCCCATGAGCAGTGCAAGCGACACGGTGTCGAGCGGCGCATCCATGTTTGCGACGCCTTTCTTGGATGCAGAACCTTTGTCGGCAGTGGCCGAGAACTGTCCCTTGGTCAGCCCATACACCCCGTTGTTTTCGCAGATGTAAGTCATATTGACTCCGCGGCGCATGAGGTGGGCAAACTGCCCAAGCCCAATGGACGCCGAGTCGCCGTCGCCTGACACGCCGAGGTAGAGCAGGCTGCGGTTGGCGAGATTCGCCCCCGTCAACACCGAGGGCATGCGCCCGTGCACGGTGTTGAAGCCATGCGAGTTGCCTAGAAAGTAATCGGGCGTCTTGCTGGAGCAACCAATGCCGGACAGCTTGGCAACCCGGTGCGGTTCGATATCCAGCTCCCAGCAAGCCTGGATGATGGCCGCCGAAATGGAGTCGTGCCCGCAGCCCGCGCAGAGCGTGGAGATACGTCCCTCGTAATCGCGGCGGGTAAACCCGCGCGCGTTGGTCGGCATGGACGGATGGTGGAGCTTTGGTTTCGCAAGATAAGTCATATCAGGCAACCTTTCCGGGCTTGCGCTGGTCGAGGTGGAGCGCGCTGTACATTTCGGCAACCGCTCGGGTGATGAAGCGTGCGGTGATGGGCGTGCCGTCGTAATGGAGCACTGCCACCAGGCGCGCCGGGTCCACGTTGAGCTCATTGATGAGCATGCTGCGCAGCTGGCCATCGCGGTTCTGTTCTACCACGAAGACTTCGTCGTGTTCGTGGATGAAGTCCAGCACGCTGTCCGGGAATGGAAAGGCGCGAATGCGCATCAGGTCTACCGCAATGCCCTGGTTTTCCAGTTCCAGCACCGACTCTGCCATCGAGGGACTGGTCGAACCGAAGTAGATGACGCCGCTGCGCGCGGGCTTGGCGGCCTTGCGCACTATCGGCTGGGGCACCAGGCTTTTAGCCGTGTCCCATTTACGCTGCAGGCGGGTCATGTTGTAGAGGTAGTCCGGACCCTGCTCTGAGTACATCGCGCGCGGGTTCTTGGTCGTGCCGCGCGTGAAGTAGCCACCCAGCGTCGGGTGGGTCCCCGGGTACGTGCGAAACGGAATGCCATCACCGTCCACGTCGAGATAACGGCCAAAGTCCTTGCCCTCATCGAGCATTTCGCGGGTCATCACTTTGCCGCGGTCCATGCTGCGCGTCTCATCCCACTGGAAGGGCTCGCAGAGGCGCTGGTTCATGCCGATGTCGAGATCGGTCATGAGGAAAACAGGGGTCTGGAGTCGGTCCGCGAGATCGAGAGCCGCCGCCGCGTGCTCGAAGCATTCCGTCGGATCTTCCGGAAACAGCAGGATGTGCTTGGTATCCCCGTGCGAGGCGTAGGCGGAGGACACCAGATCGGCCTGCTGGGTGCGGGTGGGCATCCCAGTGGAGGGACCGCCTCGCTGTACGTTGATGATGGTCGCGGGGATCTCGGCAAAGTAGGCGAGACCCAGAAACTCTGTCATCAGCGACACACCGGGTCCCGACGTGGCCGTAAATGCGCGGGCGCCGTTCCAGCCAGCCCCGACGACCATGCCGATGGATGCGATTTCATCTTCGGCCTGCACGATGGCGAACTTGTTCTGCTGCGTCTCCGGATCTACCCGGTATTTCTGACAGTAGCGCTGAAAGGCCTCGGCGACGGATGAAGAAGGGGTGATCGGGTACCACGCGCACACCGTTGCCCCGCCATACACACAACCCAGCGCCGCGGCTGAATTGCCGTCAACGAAGATTTGCTTGCCAACATTGTCTGCACGACGCACGCGCAATCCCAGAGGCTGAAGGTGCTCGGTGGCGTAGGTGCGCCCGATGCGTAAGGCGTTGACGTTCGGGGCCAGCAGCTTTTCCTTGCCTTTGTACTGCTCGCCGATGAGCTGGATGATCGGCTCTTCCTCGATTTCGAGCAGGATGGACAGGGCGCCGATGTAGATGATGTTTTTGAACAGCTGCCGCTGGCGCGGATCGTCGTAGGTTTCGTTGCACAGCGTTGTCAGCGGCATGCCGATAACGTTGATGTCGTCCCGGAACTTCGAAGCCGGCATGGGCTTCGAATTGTCATAGAACAGATATCCGCCGGTTTCGATTTCCTTGACGTCGTTATCCCAGGTCTGGGGGTTCATGGCGACCATGAGGTCGACGCCGCCTCGGCGCCCCAGCCAGCCTTTCTCGCTCACCCGTACTTCGTACCAGGTCGGCAGGCCCTGAATGTTGGACGGAAAAATATTGCGCGGGCTGACCGGAACACCCATGCGCAGGATCGACTTGGCGAACATTTCGTTCGCCGACGCGGACCCCGAACCGTTGACGTTGGCGAACTTGACGACAAAGTCGTTGACGGCGCTGATCGGTTTCAAGCGGCGTTCCTCCGCGTAGTGGGGGTGCGGCAGGCCGGACCGGCGTGCGCCATTTCAAGCAGGAATTTCTGCATGTCCCAGGCCCCGGTGGGGCAGCGCTCTGCGCACAGCCCACAGTGCAGGCATACGTCTTCGTCCTTGGCCATGATGCGTCCAGTCTTGAGGCCGTCCTGTACGTAGATGTCCTGCGTGAGGTTGCGGGCGGGCGCTATCAGGCGTTCCCGTACATCCTGCTCTTCCCCGTCCGGGGTGAACGTGATGCAGTCCATGGGGCAAATGTCCACACACCCATCACATTCGATGCAGAGCGGTGCCTTGAACACGGTTTGCACATCGCAGTTCAGGCACCGCTGGGTTTCTTCCCATGCCGTCTTCTGATCGAAGCCGAGTTCGACCTCAATCTTGATGCTCTTCAGCGTTTGCTCGGCGGCAGCCCACGGCACTGCATGTCGCATCTCGTTGGAGATGGCGTTGTCGTAGCTCCATTCGTGGATCCCCATCTTCTGCGAGACGAGGTTCACGTGCGGAGCGGGGCGTTCTCCCAGCGGCTCCTCATTCAGGAACTTATCGATGGAAATCGCGGCCTCGTGGCCGTGCGCCACAGCCCAGATGATGTTCTTCGGCCCAAACGCTGCGTCGCCGCCAAAAAACACGGTGGGCACGGTGGACTGCAGGGTTTTCTCATCGAGGACGGGCAGACCCCACTTGTCGAATTCCAGTCCGAGGTCGCGCTCGATCCAGGGGAAGGCGTTTTCCTGACCCACCGCAATGAGCACCTCATCGCAGGCAAAGAAAACGTCCGGTTCGCCTGTCGGGACCAGCGTACGGCGACCCTTGTCGTCGTACTCGGCCCGCACCACCTCGAAGGTCATGCCGGTCAGTCGGCCATTCTCGTGTTGGAAAGTGCGCGGCACGTGGTAGTTGATGATGGGGATCCCCTCGTGCTGGGCGTCTTCCTTTTCCCACGGCGAGGCTTTCATTTCCTCGAAGCCCGAACGCACGATGACCTTGACGTCCTCCCCACCCAGACGGCGCGCCGAGCGGCAGCAGTCCATGGCGGTGTTTCCACCCCCGAGCACGATGACCCGCTTACCGACTTTTTCGATGTGCCCGAAGGACACCGAAGACAACCAGTCGATACCGATATGGATGTGTGCCGCCGCTTCCTGTCGGCCCGGCAGCTCCAAATCGCGACCGCGTGGTGCACCGCAGCCGACGAACACGGCATCGTAGCCTTCCGCGAGCAGACCTTTCAGCGAATCGATGCGGCGGTTGCCGACGAACTGCACACCGCCATCGATGATGTAGCCCACCTCTTCGTCGATCACGGCCTCGGGGAGACGGAAGCGCGGCACCTGAGTGCGCATGAATCCACCCGCTTTCGGGTCCTGATCGAAAACCGTGATGTTGTAGCCGAGCGGCGCGAGGTCGCGTGCGACGGTGAGCGACGAGGGACCGCCGCCTATGCAGGCGACGCTCTTGCCGTTCTTGCGTACGACGGGTTTCGGCATCCGCGCTGCAACATCGCCTTTGTTGTCCGCTGCTACCCGTTTGAGGCGGCAGATGGCTACGGGCTCTGGTTTGGCGATGTTTTCCTCTTCCACGCGACCGCGCCGGCAGGCGGGTTCGCAGGGCCGGTCGCAGGTTCTACCCAGGATTCCGGGAAAAACATTCGAATACCAGTTCACCATGTATGCGTCGGCGTAGCGGCCGGCAGCGATCATGCGAATGTATTCAGGTACGGGGGTATGGGCCGGGCAGGCCCACTGACAGTCGACCACCTTGTGAAAGTAGTCGGGGTTTTTGATGTCTGTCGTGCGCAAAGCCTCTATCCTCTGCAGGCCGGAAACAGTACTCCCATCGGGAGTTTGCCGAAGTGTACTTCGCGTGAACCGGCCGCGAAAGGTCCGAATTCACGGTTCGTCGTGTATTCCGGCACTGCACCATACGGTGCCGTCCGGAGAACGCCGCGCCGGCCAA
>JBIKOF010000477.1:0-5478 GCA_044358205.1 Gammaproteobacteria bacterium
AGACAACATTTATCGGTGGGGCCGTAGACACCCTCACTAACTTCGAAAACCTTCTGGGTTCCGCCTTTGCGGACAACCTCACGGGTAACGGCAACAACAACGTCATCGAAGGCGGGGCTGGCAATGACGTGCTCAACGGCGCGGGCGGTGTGGATACCGTCAGCTACCAGAGCGCGGCAAGCCGGGTGGTGGTCAACCTCAACACGACCAACGGCCAGAATACGCTGGGCGCGGGCACGGATACGCTGACGAACTTCGAAAACGTCACCGGCTCCGCTTTTGCTGATCAGTTGACCGGCACCGGTGCCAACAACGTCATCGACGGGGGTGCCGGCGACGACACCATGACCGGTCAGGGCGGTAACGACACCTATATCGTGGATTCGGTCCGCGACCGTGTGGTTGAAGCCGGGGGCGGTGGAACCGATACCGTGCAGACCAGCCTTGCGGCGGTGAGTCTGGTGTCCTACACCAACGTCGAAAATCTGAGCTTCGTCGGCACCGGCAACTTTGCCGGTACCGGTAACGCCGGTGACAACCAGATCTCGGGTGGCGCGGGCGACGACGTTCTCAACGGTGCAGGCGGCAACGACGCCATGACGGGTGGTGCCGGTAACGACACCTACTTTGTGGCGCAGGCCGGCGATACGGTGGTGGAAAATGCCAATCAGGGCACCGACACCATTATCACCGGGCTTACCACGTTCAGTCTGGCGAACCTGCCCAACATCGAGAACCTTACATTTACCGCCACGACCGCGGTGACGGGCACAGGAAATGCGGCCAGCAACGTCATCACCTCACGCGGTGGCAATGACACCCTGAACGGCGGCGCGGGAGACGACGTCCTGTCCGGCGACGGTGGTGATGACACCTACATCGTGGACTCAGTCAACGACCAGGTCATCGAGCTTGCGAACTCGGGAACGGACACCGTGTTGACCACGGCGACGACCTACAGCCTGACCTCCATGACTGAGGTGGAAAACCTCACCTACACCGGCACTGGCAACTTCAGCGGCACCGGCAACGATGCCAACAATGCCATCGTCGGTGGAACGGGTGCGGATGCCTTGTTCGGGAATGCGGGCAACGACTTCCTGAATGGTGGCGCTGGCGCTGACAACCTCTACGGGGGCACGGGGAATGATGTGTACGTGGTGGATAACACCGGCGACATCATCAACGAGTTCGCGGCTTCGGGCGATGCGGACACCATCTGGACCACGCTGTCTGCCTTCAACATGCAGTCGCTCGCCAACATCGAGCACATGTACTTCCAGGGCGTCGGCGACTTCAACGGAGTTGGCAACGCGCTTGGAAACATTATCTCGGGCGGTGCTGGCAACGACATCCTGAACGGTGGTTTGGGCTGGGACATCCTGGTTGGTAACGGTGGCGCGGATACCTTCGTGTTCGACACGAACATCGGCAGCACCGTGGATACCCTGTCCGCCTTCGACGCGACCCTCGACACCATCGAGCTCAACAACAGCGTCTTCACGGGACTTGGAATTACCGGCACCTTGTCCGCTACGGCCTTCCAGACGGGAACGACCGCAACGGCCAACTCTGCGACCGTTCGGATTGTGTACAACACAAGCGATGGGAAGCTCTACTACGATGCCGACGGCAGCGGGTCCGGACAGGCGGTCTACTTCGCCGCGTTGACCTCAGTCACCGGTGCGGTGCAGGCCAGCAACTTCGTGGTCACCGCACCCGGTGGCGGTGGCGGTAACACGCCCAACAACCCGAACGCTTCCAACACCATCACGGGTGGTGCCAATGCGGATACGCTGACGGGCACCGCGGGTGATGACCTCATCAATGGTAATGGCGGTGCAGACACGCTCATCGGCCTCGGCGGAAACGACCAGCTGGTCGGCGGTACCGGCAATGACTTGATGCGGGGTGGTCTTGGGGATGATGTGTACTCCGTCGACAGTACGCTCGATGTGGTGACCGAACTTGCCAACGAAGGCAACGACACCGTGCGCACCACCCTGGGCACCTACAATCTCGGGAACGTCGCAAACGTCGAAAACGTAACCTTCGAAGGCTTCGGTAACTTCGTGGGCACCGGCAACGCCCTCGCCAACATTCTGACGGGTGGTAATGGCAACGACACGCTGAACGGTGTCGGCGGTCCCGATTCCATGATTGGTGGGGCCGGCAACGACCTCTACATCGTCAACAATGTCGGGGACACCGTGACCGAGAACGCCAACGGGGGCACGGACACCATCCAGACCTCGGTTCAGGTCTACAGCTTGGCCGCCATGGCAAACGTGGAAAACCTGAGCTACACCGGCAACCTGGGCTTCTCGGGCACCGGCAACGCTGCGGCCAACACGCTGCGCGGTGGGGTGGGTAACGACACCCTCGACGGAGGGGCAGGGGCAGATAATCTCATCGGCGGCACGGGCAACGATGTGTATGTGGTGGACCAGGCCGGCGATGTGGTGACGGAAAATGCGGCCTCTGGCACGGATACCATCCGGACCACGCTGACCACGTTTAGCCTTGCGAATGTCGTCAACGTCGAAAACCTGACCTACGTCGGCGCCGCGGTGTTCACCGGCACGGGCGGTGCCAATGCCAACGTCATCTCGGGTGGCAGCGGTAACGACAACCTGACCGGTGCTGGCGGCGACGATCGCCTGGACGGCGGTACGGGCAACGATGCGATGGCCGGCGGTGGTGGCAATGACACCTTCGTAGTGGACAGCATCGGCGACGCAGTGACTGAAAACGCGAATGCGGGAACCGATACTATCGAAACTACGCTCAGCGCCTACAGCATTGCGAACGCCGCGAACGTCGAAAACCTGACCTTCACTGGAACCGGTGCGTTCAGCGGCGTGGGTAACGCGGCGGCTAACACCATCCGGGGCGGTGCGGGCTTCGATACCCTCAACGGGGGCGCGGGTGCCGACATCATGATTGGCGGCAACGGGGGTGACCTCTACTACGTCGACAATGCGGGAGACGTTGTCAATGAGCTCGCCGGCGGCGGACTGGACACCATCATCGTCACGCTGAACAACTTCAGCCTGGCGAACCTTGGTAACGTCGAGCAGCTGCTGTTTGGTGGTCAGGGCAACTTCACCGGTACCGGCAATGCGGGCGCTAACCTGATTGGTGGTGGTGCAGGTTCCGACTCCATCAGCGGTGGCGGCGGTAACGACCGGATCGGCGGTGGTCTGGGTGCGGATACCCTGAACGGAGGGGCGGGTTCGGATACCTTCTTCTTCAATACCGCCCTTGGGAACGGCAACGTGGATGCCATCACTGACTTCTCGGTGGTGGATGACACCATCGAATTGTCGCGGGCCATCTTCAACGGCTTCCAGGCCACCGGAGCGGTGCAAGCCAACCAGTTCGAACTGGGCGTCAACGCCGCAAGCAACGGCAATACCCGCCTGTTCGTGAACAACGGTGGAAGCCTGTTCTACGATGCGGACGGTTCCGGAGTGTCGGTGGCGGTGCAAATCGCAACCCTCACGGTGACTGGAACGCTGACGGCAGCCGACTTCACAGTCGTCGCCTGAGGTTAGACAGGGCAGGGAAAAATTCCGCCGGGAATACCCCGGCGGGATCCTTGAACTGCAACCTTACTTTCGAAGCACATCCTCGCCGCGTTGCGCAAACGCGGTGGGGATCCCAAGTCTTTCGCCGCAACTTGGTTCGCCATGTCTCTCAGCTTCACCAGTCTTGATCTTGCGCGCTTGCAGGCTCTGGTCGATGGACAGACCTCTGGAGTCAGTACGTCAGGCGTGCGTGATTTCTCTGGCGCCGGTAACAATCTCGGCCACATCGGTCGCGGCGCGAGCGGTGCTCCTTTTGTCAGGCTGTCCGATGCTCGCTACGGTTCTCCGTGGTTTGGATCAGATTCCACAGTCCCCTCTCAGCAGCCGCTCAACCGAGACGTCAATCCCCTGTTCGAGGGCCTCGATCCGCGGGCGATCAGCGAAGCCGTGGGCACCCAGATTCCGGGCCTCGCAAAGCAATGCGATGGCGCCAACATGTTCTTCACCGCCTTCAGCCAGTTTGTCGAGCACGGATTCAGCCTGCTCGCGAAGGGCGGACACGGCACGATCGATATCGGGGCACCAGGGGTCGATCCCTCGCCGGGAATCGATAATCCGGCGGATCTTACGCGGGGCACGGTCGAGGGTTTTGATGCGCAGGGGATCCCTACCTATCTCAACCAGATTCCAGCTTTTGCGGAACAGAATCAGGTTTATGGGTCACACGCGCACGTCGCCACTTTCCTGCGTCAGCCCGACGGGCTCGGTGGGCTCACCGCACGGCTTGCCATGGGGGCAGAGGACCCGTCGGATGGCGGCTTCCGGCTTCTCCCTACTCTGCGCGAGCTGATTCTTGCCCATTGGTCCAACAACACCCTGTTCGACGATGGCACCGCGACGATGCGTTTCCGCGTCGCCTATGCAGGGCTCGTCGATGCCGAAGGTAACATCGATGCGGATATTGCAGCTGCGCTGACCGCTAATTTCATGGGCACCGGGCGCGCGTTGCTGACGGTCATCAATCCGACGTTCGATCTGCTCGATCACTTCCTTGCCGGTGATCCTCGCGTGAACGAAAACCTCGGCCTGATGGCCGTGCACACTGTGTGGGCTCGCAATCACAATCATCACGTAGAGAATCTGGAGGATCAGGGTTTTACTTCCGATGCGCGTGACCTGTTTGAAGCGGCGCGAATTCTCAATGAGGCGGAGTACCAGCTGGCTGTATTCCGCGAATTCGCAGACGCGCTCCTAGGGGGGCTGCGTGGGGATGGGCTGGATGGCCGGGCGGGCTACCTCTCGACCACCGATCCCGGTGTTTCGCTGGAATTTGCAGCCGCTGCCTCACGTATCGGACACACGCTCTTCGTGCAAAAGGTCAAGGTGTTCGACGTGCAGGGCAATATGCTCGAACTGCCGCTTTACAGCGCCTTCCTGAATCCCGGCGGCGGTGGCCAGACACAACCAGGCTACGCGGAACTGGGGGTGGATGGCATTTTGGAGGGTTTTCTATCCCAGTCAGCGGAAGAGGTAGATGCCCATGTGGTTGATGGCGCGCGCACGGATCTCGTGCACACAGGCATTGACCTCTATGCGCTTGATTTAGCACGTGGGCGGGATCTCGGCGTGGGGTCGCTCAACCAGATCCGCCAGGCGCTACTCAGCTCCGATGATCCCTATGTGATGGAGGCTGTCGACCGCGCCGGTGATTTGTCACCCTATCTGAACTGGACGGATTTCAAGACGCGTAATGGTCTGAGCGATGAGTTGCTGGCGAAGTTCGTCACCGCCTATCCCGACCTCGTGCTTCCCGATCAGGCGGCGATAGACGCGTTCGTGGCCACCAACCCGGACATTCCGATTTATGGTGGGAATACCGTGCGCGGAATCGATCGCGTCGATCTGATCGTCGGCGGTCTTGCAGAGGCGCATCTGGACAAAGCGATGG
>JBIKOF010000135.1:0-5453 GCA_044358205.1 Gammaproteobacteria bacterium
AATCGATGGGACTTGCGAGCGTCTTCTTCGGTCTGACAGGGGACTGGAACGCCATAGACTTCGGCTCGGGCGCGGGTGGCCCTTCCTTTCTGTTCGGTGCGCGATGGCGCAGCCCAGACATGCGCACGTGGCTCGATATCGAAACCGTTTACGGCAATGGCGAGGACGATTTTGGCGATGTGCATGTCGAAAATGGCATTGCGCACCCGCGTGGGGGCGGCAGCCAGTTCCTGGCGCTCAGCTCTACAGACGAGTATCTGGACAGAATAGTCACCTACATCACGCTCGCACATACCGTGAACGAACGCCTGAATCTGATCTTTGAAGGCATCCACGGTTTTCAGGAGGGCGGCGATCTCGCGCTTCCGCCCTTTGCGATCACTGAAAACGCGACCTTCTACGGGGTCAACGGCGGATTCCGCTATCGCCTTCTCCCCGGCCTCTACGCGGGTGCTCGTTTGGAAGCTTTTGCGGATGAGGAAGCTGCCAACGTTTTGTGGAGTGGTGTTGGCGCCGGCGGTGGCGCCGTGTACGCCGGCACTATCAACCTTACATGGGAAGCGTCCCCCCGGGTCATTGTCCGGCCAGAACTGAAATACGACGCGTATGACGGCTCCGGGCATCTCTTCGCACCCGATCGCAACGGTATCGCCCAGCACAATACGCAACTTCTGGGGGTGTTGAACTTCGAGCTCCGGTTCTAAAAAAACCGGCTGACCCAAGTATTGGGCAGCAGCAGGAACGGCCGACCGCCACGAAAACCCCATGGCCCACGCCCCCGGGAAAGCCCGGGCAGCGGAGCCGATGGGGTAGGGTTGGCGCGACGGGAGATCTACGCCGCAGAACCCACGGAATCAGAGACCGGACACCTCGCGCTGGATAGCAATCCACCCGCAGACCTTTGCGCCGCTTTTTATCGGCAGCACACGCCAATGCATGATGAAGGGCGTCTTGTCCTTCTTGTAGTTGATGGCCCGACCCTCGAAGGTTTTGCCCGTTTCCAAAGCCTGCCTCAGCCGGTTGATCACGCTCTGGTCTGTCGCCGGCCCCTGCAGGATACGGGGGGTTTTCCCAATCGCCTCTTCCTTCGTGTATCCCGTCAGTTTCTTGAACGCATTGTTCGCGTACATGATTTTGCCGGCGGACGTTGCGTCGGTGATCAGAATGGAGTCGAAGCTGTTGTCTGCCAGAACTTTCAGCAGCGTGAGCGTCGCCTTGCCATCAGACAGGACCTTGTCGATTGATATGCCCATAGGACTCTCCTCGGTTTTTAATGTGTTTGCCAAGCCGGAGCGTAGTGGTTTGCGCCCGGGATCACCATTGCGGCAATCGCGCTGCACGAATAGGCGTGCAGCGGTGGAGAGTAGATAGTTCGCTTAGAACTGGCGCAGACAGACCGAGACAAGCTGGTCAGTAGCCAGAGGCTTCTTATCCGGCGCTGCCGCAGTAGCGCTGTTCTGACCACTCGATGATGCTATTGAGACCTCTGTCTGTGCTCAAAAAGCGGCTCCAGACCTGCTGTTCATGCCAAATGGGTACCAGCTCCCAGACGCAGTACGTGGGAAGATGCGCCGGATCCCGCGGGAAGACGGCGAAGTCTTCCATCGCATCGCCGTTCTTGTACCAGATCGTTTCCCAGAGCTCATTCTCGTTGCGCCAGCTGCACGCAATCAGGAAGTAAAAATCTTCACCACAGCGATGCAGCACCACGAACCCGAGTCCGTGCATCGCTAGCCGCCCGGACTCAACGGCCGCTCGGGCAAGCGCGCTGATCCCGATCGGGATGGGCTGCGCGAGAGGATGGATGTCATACCACTTAAGCAACGCCGTGCGCGTCTGCACCACATCATTTGGCGCGACCTCTTTCGGTTCATGGCGGTAGTCGGGTGCGACGCCGATACCCTGCGCAATCAGCTGCGAGAGCTGTGCAATGTCTAGCGATTGGGTCATGCGGTTAGGCGCACGCGACGTTTGAGCGAAATGAGGTGGGGAGAATTTGGCGCGCCCAGAGAGACTCGAACTCCCGACCACCTGGTTCGAAGCCAGGTACTCTATCCAACTGAGCTATAGGCGCGTACCCCACATTGTGCGCGCAGGGCGCGGGAGACCGCAATCTCCGGCGCATCGCCTGGGATTCGAAGCTCTGCGGTAGTCGATCTGGGGAGTAACCGGGCTCGCGTGTGGGTGGGCGTTGCAATCGACGGCATTTCTGCAGGTCCCGGGCGCACTACGGCAGGACCGTAGTCGCCCCGGAGCGCCTCAAGCGCCAGCCAGCGCGCGCGAATTGCGAGTGTTGCGGAATACCAGTGGCTTGGTGCTTGGATCCGGGAGCGGTTGCGCGGTGAGGGTATCGACCTGTGCCACCAGTGCTGCGTGATGGGGAGACTTGTCGCACACGGGATCGGTGTTGCGGGCATCCCCGGTGAGCATGAACGCCTGACACCGGCAGCCTCCGAAATCCTTGCCCTTCTCCGGACAGGTTCGGCATGGCTCGCGCATCCAGTCATCGCCGCGAAAGGCGTTGAAGGCGGGCGATTCGTTCCAAATCCAGTCCACGCTGTGTTCACGCACGTTCGGGAAGGTGAAGCCCGGTAACTGGCGGGCCGCGTGGCAGGGCAGGGCAGAGCCATCCGGCGCGATGGTCAGAAATATGGAGCCCCAGCCATTCATGCAGGCTTTTGGGCGGTTCTCGTAGTAATCGGGCACCACGTAGATGATTTTCATCCGGCCCGCCATGCGCGCCTGATAGTCGTGGGCGATGGCTTCCGCGCGCTTCAGTTGCTCGCGGGTGGGTAGCAGGGCCGCCTCGTTCAGCTTCGACCAGCCGTAATACTGGGTGCTCGCGAGTTCGACGTAGTCAGCCTCGAGGTCGATCGTCATCCGCAGAATATCTTCGATTTGATCGATGTTCTGACGGTGCAGCACGATGTTGAGCACCATCGGGTAGTCGTATTTCTTGACCAGCCGTGCCATCTCGTACTTGTGCTGGAAGGATTCCGTGCCGCCGAGGTAGTTGTTCAGGGTTTCGTCACTGGCCTGAAAGCTGATTTGAATGTGGTCGAGCCCCGCGTCCTTGAAAGCCTTGATACGGGCTTCGTCCATGCCCACACCCGAGGTGATGAGGTTGGTGTAGTAACCGAGCTGGCGCGCCTCAGCGATGAGCACCTCCAGATCGGTGCGCACCAACGGCTCGCCCCCAGAGAACCCCAGCTGGGCCGCACCCATGCGCCGTGCTTCGCGCAGCACGCGTAACCAGCCCTCGGTATCGAGCTCGTCCTTGTAGCGCGCGAAGTCCACCGGGTTGGAGCAATACGGACATTGCAGAGGACACCGATAGGTGAGCTCGGCGAGGAGCCATAAGGGTTTGCCCGGGGCGAGGCGGGGCGCGTCAGGTGGGGTTGACGGTGCGGAGCCAGCCGTTGCCATACGCAACCTCCAGAAATTTCATGACATCGGCTTCAAGGGGCACGCCCGGGAATTGAGCCTTCAATGCGTCGATAAGCGCTGCAATGGAGGTTTGGCCGTCAACCCGCTTCAGGATCTCCCCCGCACTCACACTCAGCTTCACCATGCCTTCGGGGTAGAGCAGCACATGACAGTTCTGTGCCTCCTCCCACTGCAGCCGGTAGAGCGGCGCGATTTTAGGAACGGTGACGTGTTCCAGAGTTGATTCAGACATGGTTGCCTTCGCAGCAGTGAAAAGGGGGCTTGCCGTCAATGTAGGCAAGCCACATGGCATCTAACATGGTCCACAGGATATCGAGCTTGAATTGGAGAATATTGAGCGCGTATTCCTGATCGGCCCGGCTGCGGAAATGATCCAGCGTGACGTTGAGCCCATGCTCCACGTCGCGCCTGGCCTCGCTGAGCCGCTTGCGAAAGTAGCGATAACCTTCGGGTTCGATCCAGGGATACAGGTCAGGCCAGGTATCCAGACGCTTCTGGTGGATATTGGGGGCGAAGAGTTCGGTGAGGGAGGAGCAGGCCGCTTCTTCGAAGCTCGCGTTGCGCGCGAAATTTATGTAGGCATCGACCGCGAAGCGCACGCCGGGTAACACATGCTGGCCGCTTTCCACTTCATCCCGACTCAGGCCAACGGCTTTGGCAAGCGCAAGCCAGGCTTCGATGCCCCCCTCGTCCTGTTCGTAACCGTCGTGATCAAGAATGCGCTGAATCCACAGGCGCCGGGCATTCCGATCGCGGCAATTCGCGAGGACCGCCGCATCTTTGAGCGGGATGGCCTGTTGGTAGTAGAAGCGGTTGGCAACCCAACCACGCACGGCTTCGGGCGAAATGCCGTCGTGGTTCATCGCCTTATGGAAGGGATGATGGATGTGGTAGAACCGCTCCTTGCTGCGTAGACGCGCGAGAAACTCCTCGCGGGGCCACGGCGTTGACTCGGTGGTTCTGGGTCTTGAAACGGCGAACTGGGCCACTGTGCTGTGCTCGAGGAAAGGGTTGGTAGCGAGGCTTGGAGCAGGGAGCACTCTGCTATGAGACCCGGAGACCGGAACCGGCCTCCGGGCTGCTTCACACGATGCAGATCAACGGTTGTTGATGTACATGGTGACTTCGAAGCCGAAACGCACATCGCTGTACGAAGGGGTTTCCCAAGCCATGGTGACTCTCCTGATATTGTGTTGTTCGGCCCGCTTGAGGCGGGTCTCCCACACTGCGAGAATCTTTCAAACGCAGCGTTCACCGATGGAATGCAGACACTGTGCCACTTTTGAGAGCCCAAGAATTTCATGGTGAATCAAAGAGTTTATTCAGCCGGGCGAGTACAGGGCCCGGATTCCCAGCGACCCAGTGGTTCATTTGCTGCGCGAGAGTGGTTGTAATGAACCAGCTCCTGTGTCGTCGGTGTGTGAGGCGGCCATGATCCACGAGGCGGTCATTACCACCCGGCGCACGGATGGTGCGGCGCACATTACCCCGCTCGGATACCGCGAAGCGGACGGCCTGATTCTGCTCGCCCCGTTCGTGCCTTCGCAGACCCTCGAGAATCTCCGGCGCCACCCGGAGGCTGTCCTCAACTTCACGACCGATGTCCGCGTGATGGCCGGGGCGCTGACCGGCCGTCGCGACTGGCCCGTGGTTCCGGCGAGCCGGGTTGCCGTGCCGCGCTTGGCCGGCTCGCTGGCGCATCTGGAACTTCGCGTGCTTCGGTTGGAGGACGATCCGCAGCGCCCGCGTTTCTGGTGCGAGCCGGTACACCGTGCCACGCATGCGCCGTTCTGTGGTTTCAACCGGGCGCAATCAGCCGTTCTTGAACTTGCCATCCTGGTCTCCCGGCTCGACTGGCTCCCGCCGGAGGAGGTACGTGAAGCCATGACCGGACTCGCACGCGCCATCGAAAAGACCGCAGGTCCTGCTGAGCGAGAAGCCTGGGGCTGGCTGGCGAAAGCTGTAGCTGCGCATCCGCGTCATTGTGGGCAGGCGGCCTGATGCCC
>JBIKOF010000136.1:0-5411 GCA_044358205.1 Gammaproteobacteria bacterium
CGAAGGCTCCAACACGAGCAGACCACCTTCCCAACCGCGACGGGCGCGGGTCCAGGGTTCGAGGGCTACGGCGCGGGTTTTCGGCGGGAGGCGCAGTGCCGCTTGGCCGAGGGTCGCGCTGACCGGTGTGCCTAGAAAGGGCTGACCGCGTTCGAGCGGCGCAGCGTCCCGCCCATCGGCAAACAGGGCCCGGGCGAGGTCGTTGGCGATCAGCAGCCGGCCCTTGCGGTCGAGCAGGATGAGCGCCTGATGGGGGCGGGTGCTCGCGATGCCCTGATACCAGTGCAACAGCTGGACAGAACGGGCCAGTTCCCGCGAATTCAGTGTTTCTTCGATCTGGTGGGCAGCAGTCACTGCCAGCGCCAGGCAGTGCTGCTGGTGGTGCTCCCCGAAGCTGGTCACATCAACCACGCCCACCAGCCGCCCGTCGACTACATCGCGGACAGGGGCTGCCGAGCAGCTCCAGCGTTTGGCAACGGACAACAGGTGCTCTGCGCTGTGCACTTCCGCCGGCGCATTCCGCGCGATGGCCGTGCCGATGGCATTGGTGCCGCCGGATTGCTCGCTCCAGGCATAGCCGGGGCAGATCCCGTCCCGCTCCCCCAGGGAGAGCACCAGCGGACTGCCGCAGATGTCCAGCATGGTGCCGGCGTCGTCGGCGATGATGAGGCAGCTGTGGGTGTCCGAGAGGATGTCGCCCAGTACCCGCCAGGTGTTCTGGAAGGCGTGCAGAAGCTCGGCATTCTCGCCGCGCAGGGCTTCGAGCGAGCCACCGGTGGCGGAGCACCCGGGACGCTGTGCGAGCGGCTCCACCCCCATGGCCAGACAGCGCAACCAGGAGTCGCGAACGATATCCCGCACCCCGGTATCGAGTTCGTCGATGCGCCCGTCCACCAGCGCATGCCAGGCACGGTCCACCTGGCGCCGGTACAGGCGGTCGGATTCGCGAGGGGTTCGGCCAAAGCTTTGCACGTCCATGCCCCGATTCTTCCACGTGCTCGGGCTGCTGGCCAAGCACGGGGAAATCCCGACCGACCGGCGTGGGCTTGCTGGCCGGGTTTGGGTGTCCCATTGTGGGACAACTGCCGACGGTTCAGCACGGATCGGAGTCTGTTCCGACCCGATCGGAGTCCGCTCACTTCCTTCTGGCGCCGGTCCGGGGCAGAGTTAAGGGGCTGAATACCGGACCCCCGCCCATGCGGCGGCCGGTGCACCAACCAGAACATGCGAGGAGAGAAGCGATGGAAGTGGGCGCATTCTATCTGCCGTCGGTCGGCACGAAGGAAGAAATCATCAAGGGCATGGCGGGCAAGCGGACGGATCTCTACCAGCAAATGCTGAAGGAGATTTCGGAGCACTGCCGCTACATGGACGACTTCGGATACTACGGTGCGGGTTTCACCGAACATCACTTCCACATCGAAGGGGAAGAGGTTTCGACCAACCCGGTCATTCTCGACCTCTACTTCGGCATGCAGACCAAGAACATGAAGTTTGGTCAGCTGGGCAACGTGTTGCCCTCGCAGAACCCGATCAATCTGGCCGAGAACATCGCCATGCTCTCGCAGATGCTGCAGGGTCGAGTGTTCGCGGGCTTCGCGCGCGGGTACCAGCCGCGCTGGGTGAACGTGCTGGGTCAGCAGGTGGGTCTGCAGGAGCCCGGTGAAGGCGCAGATTACGAAGAGCTCAAGCGTTCGTTGTTCGAGGAACACTTCGAGATCATCAGCACCGCCTGGAAGAAAGACGTCTTCAGCTTCGAAGGCAAGCACTGGAAGATTCCGGGCAAGCCCATCAAGTGGCTGGCCCACGAAGTCGCCCGCAAGTACGGTGCGGGTCTCAACGAAAACAATGAAATCACCGAAATCGGGATCGCGCCACCGACCTACAACAAGCAGATTCCGGACCTGTTCATGCCGTTCGCCACTTCCGAGCGCTCCATTGCGTGGGGCATGGAGCGGGGCATCGTGCCGGTGACCATCATGACGCACCCGGACATTGTGCACAGTCACTTCGAGGCAGGCATGAAGGCGGCGCAGAAGGCCGGCCGCAACGTGAAATTCGGGCAGGGCATGGCCATGAGCCGCGAAATCATTGTTGCAGACACCGATGCCGAGGCTGAAGCGCTGGCCCGCGAGGCCGGAGCTTTCATTTGGAACAACTTCTTCGTGCCCTTCGGGTTCAACGCGGCAGTGGCCGGACCCGGTGAGGGACCGTTCGATCCGCCGGGTACTTTCGAGACCCTCGCGGAGCGCGGCCTCGTCATCTACGGCAGCCCGGACACGGTCAACCGCAAGCTGGAGGAATTGCTCAAGCGCCTGCCGGTCGACTACTTCTGGATGTTTGTCTACAACCACATGCCGCACAAGGCCTGGATGCGCAGCCTCGAACTGCTGACGCACAAGGTATGGCCGAACTTCACGGACCGTATCGGTGCGAGCCGTCCGGCGAAGCTCGCCGCTCACGCCTGAGTCGCGCGGCCAATCGCCGACAGTCGGGTCCCGGGTGCGGGACAAGGGGGGCCACGGCCCCCCTTTTTTTGTTGATGAGGGAGAAAAAACAGCATGAGCAATGATCACGGCCAACACGGCAAGGCAACGGCAGAAGGCCCCTTCCAATGGCAGGACGCGCTGCGTCTGGACCTGCAACTGAGCGAAGAAGAGCGTCTTGTCTCCGAGGCAGCGCGCAGTTTCTGCAACGACCGGTTGTTGCCGCGTGTGCGCGACATGCACCGGCACGAAACCTTCGATCCCGGCATCATGCGCGAATTTGGGGAGCTCGGATTTCTGGGCTGTACGATCCCTGAGCAATACGGTGGGGCAGGACTCAACTACGTTTCCTATGGCCTCATCGCGCGCGAGGTGGAGCGCGTCGATTCAGGCTTTCGGTCGGCGATGAGCGTGCAGTCCAGTCTGGTGATGCACCCGATATACGCCTACGGCACCGAAGCGCAGCGTATGAAGTACCTCCCGAAACTCGCCACCGGCGAGTGGATCGGATCTTTCGGCCTCACCGAACCCGATCACGGCTCCGATCCGGGCGGCATGAAAACCCGAGCGCGTAGCGTGCCCGGAGGATATGAACTGACCGGCAACAAGATGTGGATCACCAACTCGCCGCTCGCCACGGTTTTCGTGGTGTGGGCCAAGACCGACGATGGGGTGATCAGGGGCTTCGTGCTGGAAAAAGGCATGCAGGGGCTGTCGGCGCCAAAAATCGAGGGCAAGTTCTCACTGCGAGCATCGACCACCGGCGAGATTGTGATGGACAAGGTTTTCGTTCCGGAGGAGAACCTGCTGCCCAACGTGAAAGGACTGCGCGGTCCCTTCGGCTGCCTCAACCGGGCGCGCTATGGCATCTCCTGGGGCGCCATGGGGGCGGCAGAGTTTTGCTGGCTCGCCGCGCGTCAATACACGCTCGATCGCCAGCAATTCGGACGACCGCTCGCCGCCAACCAGCTCATCCAGAAGAAGCTGGCAGACATGCAGACCGAAATAGCACTGGGTCTACAGGGCGCGCTGCAAATTGGCCGAATGATCGACGGCGGTCACGGTGCCCCGGAGGCAATTTCGCTCATGAAGCGCAACAACTGCGGGAAAGCGCTCGATATCGCGCGCATGGCGCGTGACATGCACGGCGGTAACGGCATCTCTGACGAGTACCACGTCATTCGCCACGTGATGAATCTCGAGGCGGTGAACACGTACGAGGGCACCCATGACGTGCATGCGCTCATTCTGGGACGCGCGCAGACAGGTCTGCAGGCCTTCTCGGGCTGACCAACATCTGGTGAGATTGCGCCCGGCGTGTGCAGAAACATCCGTCGGGCGCGGATCGAGTGGAAAAGCAACGGCGCGCCCTTAAAGTCCGGTCCGGCAACCTCGAACGCAGGAGTTCCCCATGACCACGGGCGGCGCTGATCCCGTGCTACTCAGCACGCTGATGCAGTACTTCGAAGGCGAGAAGCTGGAAGTCCTCGTTCTGTTGTGGGCGGCCCTCGAGGCGGTGGTCGGCCAGCCACACTAGAAGAACCCGCGCCAATTCGGCGCGCATGCTGAAACTGCGTGCGAAATCGCGCGCCAATGTTGTGCAATTTCGGTTTTTTGCATCGCAGCGCTTGCGCCCTCGTGCGCGGCCGCTAAGCTCTTTTTCCTGCCTGAAAAGCGGAGCCGGTGCCTTGTCGATACACGTTGCACTCGACCACGTTACGCATTACCGATACGACCGATTGGTGCAACTCGGCGCGCAATCCGTCCGGCTGCGCCCCGCGCCCCAATGTCGTACGCGCATCCTGAGTTATGCAATGCGTATCCAGCCTGGCAACCACTTCATCAACTGGCAACAGGATCCGTCCGGCAATCATCTGGCGCACCTGGTGTTTCCCGAGCGCACGCGCGACTTCCGGGTGGAGGTGTCGCTGGTGGCCGAGATGGCCACGCTCAATCCCTTCGACTTTTTTCTCGATCCCGGCGCGCAGCAGTACCCGTTCAACTACAGCAACGCGCAGCGCGAGGAACTCGCGCCCTGTCTTGCGGTGCCTGCGCCCGGGCCGCGGGTCAAAGCCTGGCTGGATGCCGTGTCTCGTGAGGCGAGCGGCACGGTCGACTTCCTCGTCGGGTTGAATCAGCGCCTGTGCAGCGATGTGGCTTATCTGGTGCGACTGGAGCCCGGGGTCCAAACGCCGGAAGAAACGCTCGAACGCGGCGCCGGTTCCTGTCGCGACTCAGCCTGGTTGCTCGTCCATCTGCTGCGGCATCTGGGACTTGCGGCCCGATTCGTCTCTGGCTACCTCATTCAACTGGTCGCGGATGTGGCACCCCTCGAGGGACCCGTCGGACCGCGCGAGGATTTCACGGATCTGCACGCATGGTGTGAGGTGTTCCTGCCGGGCGCCGGCTGGATTGGACTCGATCCGACGTCCGGTCTCCTCGCGGGGGAGGGCCACCTGCCGTTGGCCTGTGCGCCCGATCCCGTCTCGGCGGCACCCGTGTCGGGGACGCTCGAGCAGTGCGAGGCAGAATTCATCCACGAGATGAAGGTCACGCGGATTCGGGAAACGCCTCGAGTCACCAAGCCTTACGCAGACAGCCAGTGGGCGTGCATCGATGCGCTGGGGCATGCCGTGGACGCCGCGCTTTCGGCGCAGGATGTGCGGTTGACCCAGGGCGGCGAGCCGACCTTCGTGGCGGTGGACGATCCGGACGGCGAGGAGTGGAACACCGCGGCGCTGGGTCCGACGAAGCGGGCACGCGGTAGCCAGCTGCTCGAAAAGCTGCGTGATCACTATGCGCCGGGCGGCCTCGTTCATCAGGGACAGGGCAAGTGGTATCCGGGAGAGCCACTTCCTCGATGGTCTTTGAATCTGTTCTGGCGCGACGATGGCGAGCCGCTCTGGCGCGACGATTCACTCCTGT
>JBIKOF010000379.1:0-2966 GCA_044358205.1 Gammaproteobacteria bacterium
CACCCGACGCAATCCGCGCAAGCTGGGCTCCGCGCACCCGCGCAACGCGCCCTATCAGGCGTATCTGGCGGGAGATGGTTGGTTTGTCCTGGCGGCAGGAAACGACCGGCTGTGGCGCGCAGTGGCAGCCGTCGCCGGGGTGCAAGCGCTGGTCGACGATCCGCGTTTCGTCTCGCCCACCCTGCGCGCGGCCAATCAGGAAGCGCTGCGTGATTTATTGGAGGAGCAGTTTGCGGCGGCATCGGCCGAGCACTGGCTGCGTGCCCTGCGCGAGGCCGGCGTGCCCTGCGCGCCCATCAACGACTATGAACATGCGCTGGCCGATCCTCAGGCAACGCACCTTGAACTGGTGCGTGAACTTGTCCTTCCCGGTGGACACGTATCACGTACCGTAGGGTGTCCCATCCGGATCAACGGCGAGACACCGCGGCCAGAAACCACACCACCCGCCCTCGGGGCGGACAATGTCCGCTTTGGCGTTGCCCCGGGAGCACAACGATGAGTATGCCTTTGGATTCACTGGCGCCGCTGCGGCGATTCGTGGTGGCCATGACCCATTGCGTAAGCGAAACCTCCGATGAAGCGCAGCAGATGGCGGGCTGCCAGACGCTGCTCGCCGAACTCATCTCGCATGACGGCTGGCTGCCCGAAAGCTGTGCTGCTCCGCATCCCGATCATTACCAGCAATACCTGCTCCACTGCGATCCTCTGGAGCGTTTCTCGGTGACGAGCTTTGTCTGGGGACCTGGCCAGGAAACCCCGGTTCACGATCACACCGTGTGGGGCCTCGTTGGCATCCTGCGCGGCGCGGAACTTGCCGAGCGGTTCTCGATACTTCCGGACGGCAGTCTGCGTTCGCTGGGTACGTCGCGTCTCGAACCGGGCATGATCGATGCGGTATCCCCCCGCATTGGCGATGTGCACAAGGTTTCCAACGCGCTGCCCGATGCGCCGTCCATCAGCATTCATGTCTACGGCGCGAATATCGGCGCTGTACGTCGGCATGTCTTCGACGCGCGCACCGGTGCCGAAAAAATGTTTGTCTCCGGTTACTCGGCGGCTGCAGTGCCGAACCTGTGGGACCGCTCGGCCAGCGTGCGCGCCGGGGTTGCGACCTGATGCTCGGGCGTACGCGTGAGGCGGGTGTCTGTGTACTCACGCTGGAGCGACCTGCGCTCGGCAATGCGCTGGATTCGGCGCTGGTCGATACCCTGCTCGAGGCGCTGGCGTCCGTCGTGGCCGACGAGGCCTTGCACACATTGGTCTTGCGCGGGGCCGGTGCCCACTTCTGCACGGGCTTCGACCTGTCCCAATTGGAGACGGAGAGCGACGGTGATCTGTTGCGCCGCTTTGTGCAGGTGGAGTCGCTGCTCGCCGAGCTGTGGCACCTCCCTCTACGGACCGTGGTCTGGGCGTCGGGACGCGCATTGGGGGCAGGCGCCGATCTGCTCACATGCGCCGATGTGCGGGTTGCGACGCCGGAAGCCCGCATCGGTTTTCCTGGCGCACGCTTTGGCCTTGTGTTGGGAACTCGGCGACTCGCGACGCGAATGCGTGCAGATGCGGCGCTGACGGGAGTTGCGGAGGGGCGGTTATGGTCTGCGGAATCCGCGCTTGCTGCGGGCTTGATTGACCACATCGCTGCCGAAACCTTCGACGCTTGGCTGGCAAACGCGCTCCAGGGGCTTGTCGTCGACCGACCGACCTACGCCGCACTGCGGCGCGCCACACGGCCGGATTACCGCGATACCGATCTGGCTGCGCTGGTACGCTCGGCTGCGCGCCCGGGTTTGAAAGCGAGAATCGTGGCCTATCGTGAAAGCCTCGCGCGTCGCTGATCCCCAATGCTCAATAGTGCGGCGGGATCTCCTCGGCGAGATTGTCCGGACGCAAGACATCGCTCGTACTGGCCTGCGCCTTCAGTGCCATCACTTCACGAATCAGTAAATCAATCTGCTGTTGCTGGCGGATCACCACCGCATTGAGCTGATCGAGAGACTCGCCGAGGAAGGCATTCTTCACTTCCAGTTCGATGATGCGTTCTTCAAGCACGGGGGACTCTCTCTTGAGCGTAGCGAGATGACAAGGCTTAGCGCGTAAGCTGTAAACGGCCGTCCACACCCTCTGCGAGTTGCCCCTGGCCCATGAGATGCGCGAGATGGGCGCGCACCGACATCGACGCAGCGGGATGCAGGCGTGGGTCGACTTCTGAATAAATCACCTTCACCAGTGCATTCACCGTGTCCAGTCCGGCAGCGACGCCTGTGAGGATCTGCACTTCGCGGGCCTCGCGATGGGTAATGAGCGCCTCGATGAATGCTCGGGGTGCGCTGATGGGGCCACCGTGCGTGGGATAGAGCGTTCCTTCAGGCCGGGCTGCAAGCCGGCGGAGACTCGCCAGATACTCAGCCATGTCACCGTCTGGTGGCACGATGACCGTGGTCGACCACCCCATTACATGATCGCCGGGGAACATCGCGTTGCCCTCGCGCCACGCGAAGCACAGGTGATTGGAGGTGTGGCCGGGGGTATGCAGGCATTCCACCGTCCAGCCGTCGCCGGTGATGATCTCCCCGTCCCGCACCTGATGATCGGGTTGGAATGCCGTATCCCCCCCTTCTTCCACGGCCACCCCGTCGGCCAGACGCCCGGAGCCGTGCGGTCCGAAGCCGTAGGTCGGCGCGCCGGTGGCGCGCGCCAGAGGCGCAGCTGCGGGCGAGTGGTCCATATGCGTATGGGTGATGAGGATATGGGTCACGGTTTCGCCTTCGACCGCCTTCAGCAATGCGCTGACGTGCTCGTCGAGCAACGGGCCCGGATCGATGACGGCCACTCGGCCGCGTCCAAGCAGGTACGTCCCTGTGCCATGAAACGTGAACGCATTGGGATTGCGGGCAAGCACCCGACGGAGCCCCGGCGCGATTTCCTCACTGACCGCGTACTGCGGGGTGAATTCCCGATTGAAA
>JBIKOF010000138.1:0-5391 GCA_044358205.1 Gammaproteobacteria bacterium
CTACCTCTACTGAGCCGCCTCGGCTCAGGCAGGCGCGAACACCGGCACCGGCTGGCCCTCGCGGGTTTCAAAACGCAAGCTCACGCGCTGTCCAATGGCAATCCCGTCCAAATCGCAGTCCACCAGATTGGTCATGAGGGTCGGCCCTTCAGCCAGGGTCACGAACGCGATTGCATAAGGCGTGGCTGCACGGCGCTCTACACTCCATGAGTACACCGTGGCCTCACCACTGGCCTGACGCCACTCGCCATCGCTGCTCAGACAGAAGGGACACAGGGGACGAGGATAGTAGTGACTGCGATTGCACTGATGACAGTGGCGAAAAAGCAGTCGTCCTTCGCGCGCAGCCTCCCAGTAAGGGGCCATCGCCACATCCGTCACCGCCGGTTTGCTGTTGGTATCGCTCATGGTTCAAACCCTTTCCAGAATGACCGTGGCACTGCCATGGCGCGTGGGGAGATAGCCGCCCGTTCCGTGTGCCAGCGCCAAGTCGCAATTTGGAACCTGTACCGCCGGATGCGCTTCACCACGCAGCTGGCGCACAGCTTCCAGAATCTTGGTCATGCCGCCCCGGTTACCGGGGTGGTTGTTGCACAGTCCACCGCCATCGGTGTTGAACGGCAGTTTGCCAACCCCGGAGATGAGATTGCCGTCTGCAACGAAGCGTCCCCCCTCGCCCTTGGCACAGAACCCGAGGTCTTCCAGCTGAATGAGCACCGTGATGGTGAAACTGTCGTAGACGGACACGTATTTGATATCAGCAGGCCGCACGCCTGCTTCCTCGAAGGCCTTGGCACCGGACCACACGGCACCTGAATAGGTGATGTCCAGATCTCCGCCCGATGGGTGCTTGATGGCCTCGCCAGCGCCGAGCACACGCACCGCCGGGCGCGCCAGACTGGCCGCAATTTCCGGGGCCACCATCACGATCGCGCCACCACCATCGGACACCACGCAGCAATCGAGACGATGCAGGGGATCGGCGACGACCGGAGAAGCAAGGACCTCTTCAACGGTCACGATGTCGCGCAGCATGGCGTGCGGGTTGTGGCTGGCATGATGCGAGGCCGCCACCTTGATCCATGCCAATTGTTCCGAGGTGGTGCCGTACTGATGCATGTGCCGGCGCGCAGACATGGCGTAAAGGTTGAGCACCGTGGGATTAAAGGCTTGCTCGAACGGCGCGTCGGGTGGCACCACAGCCATGGGGGGACGGCCGGGCGGCGCGCCTCCCGTGCGCGGCTTGCCCGCCAGCGTGATGAGTGCCACTTTGCATTTGCCGGTGGCGATGGCCTGCGCCGCGTGATTCACGTGCGCAAGATAGGAGGATCCGCCCGTCTCAGTGGTATCCGTGTGGCGAACCTGCAATCCCATGTATTCGGCCATGGACAAACCGCCGAGGCCCGGGGCATCGCCCGCACAGAAGTAGGCATCTACGTCCCGCACGCCAAGCCCAGCATCGGCCAGTGCACCTGCAGCAACCTCGGCATGCAGCTGGGCAAGCGGAATTCCCTCTGCCTTGCGCGTGGGATGTTCGAAGATTCCGGCGATGAATGCCTTGCCCTTGATGCTCATGTCGTATGTCCAGCCAAACAAAGGCCGCAAGATAAAGCAGCGCTGACGGAGCGTCCATGCCCACTCTGCAGGCGGCTCTCGCGGAGGCGCAGCCCCGATTTCGCCCGGCGCGCATCGCGGTCCGTACGTGGTTTGCAACACATCGCGCTACCATGAGTGTCCCTACCCCGGAGGTGCCGCATGAAACTTGGCGTCGTGATTTTTCCCACCGACAAATCCATTCAGCCCGTCGAGCTTGCCCGCGAAGTCGAGGCACGAGGATTTGAATCCCTCTGGTTTCCGGAGCATAGCCATATTCCGACGAGTCGCGAGACACCGTGGGGTGGTCGCAAGAATGCACCCCCGTTGCCCGAGATGTACTGGCGTTCACACGACCAGTTCGTTGCGCTCGCAGCCGCCGCGGCAGCCACTACCCGCCTTCGCCTGTGCACGGGCATCACGCTGGTGGCGCAGCGCGACCCCATCTGGCTCGCGAAGGAAGTCGCCAGTCTCGACATGATTTCCGGTGGCCGTTTCGAGCTTGGCATTGGTTATGGCTGGTGCGCGGAGGAGATGCGTAACCACGGTCTGGATTACAAGAAGCGACGCGCGATTCTGCGCGAGAAAATCCTGCTCATGAAAGCACTGTGGACTCAGGACGAAGCCGAGTTCCACGGCGAGCACATCCATTTCGAAAAGAGTTGGGCCTGGCCTAAACCCGTGCAAAGGCCGCATCCGCCGATCATCCTCGGCGGTGGAATCGGACCGAGCACAGCCGCCCACATCGCAGAGTTCTGCGACGGATGGATCCCCATCGCCAGCCGCTACAGCATCGAGGACGGGCGCGCGATGATCGGAGACGCCTGCCGCGCCGTGGGTCGTGACCCCGCCAGCGTAAACCTGCAGATTTTTTATCTCGGTGCGGTGAGTGATGACGATCTTGCCAAGGACCGCGACCGCGGTGCCATCCGCGGGGTGCTGCCACTGCCCTCCGAGGGGCGGGACAAGGTGCTGCCCGTGCTCGACAAGTACGCACGCCTGCTGGGCTAAGCACCACCGCACGGGGCGTTCGCCTCTCTACCTCACACCCCCGCCTGGCTCGGGCGGGGATTGCGCATCACGGTCGCCTCGCGCGGCGATGACCCGTGTGGGTATCGAACCTTAGCTATGCGTGCTGGGGCGCGCGTTGAGCGTCTCGAACCAGCGCCGGGTCGCAGTGTTGGTGGCTGGTATCTCGATCTCAATCCATCGGTGGAAATCGACCGCGCAGAAGGCGGTGATGTCCGCCATGGTGAGCACATCGCCGACCAGCCAGGGCGTTCGTTGCAGATGCGCTTCCAGCCACGCATGGAAGCGCTGAATGGTTTGCTGCCCGCGCGCCACCAGCCCCGGAATGGCGGGAATGGCGTCGGCTCCACCGCCCGGAATGCTGCGGGCGGAAAAATCCGGGTGCTGGTTACGGAAGATCTCCGAGCCGGCAATCATGCCGTCGAACTCGGCATGGCGCTGGATGCTTTCTACCAGCGCCCTCTCGCGCGCGTTACGGCCAAGCAGTGCGGGCCAAGGGTAGAGCTCTTCGAAGTAGCGGCAAATCGCCATCACCTCATCGAAGCGGGTCCCATCGTCCAGCTCGAGCGTCGGCAGAATGCCCCGCGGGTTGATGGCCAGGAATGCGGGCTTGAGATTCTCGCCCTTGAGCAGATCGACTTGAATCTTGGGGACCTCGATGCCCTTCTCGGCCAGAAAGATGTTCAGGCGGCGCGGATTGGGGGTAGCGGCGCAATCATAGAGTTTCATTGAACGGCCTCGCAGAGGTTCAGGACGGGATTGGAGACTTGATGGACTTGTTTCGTGGCTGCGTTCCCATACGGTCCAGCAGTGCGAACATCAGGGGGTTGAGACCCATGGAAATCAGCGCGCCCGCCAGAATCAGATTCTGGCCGGTGACCGACAGTAGCCCCAGCGAGTGTCCCAGAGCCGCAAGAATGAAGGAAAACTCGCCAATCTGGGCGAGACTCGCCCCCACTGTGAGCGCGGTAGACAGGGAGTAACGCAAGCCCCTCACCAGCAGCACGGCGACTGCGGTCTTCCCAAGCAGAATCACAGCCGCTACCGCGAGCACGCGCCCCGGTGCCTCGAGCAATACGGCGGGGTCGAACAGCATTCCGACGGACACGAAAAAAAGCACGGCAAAGGCGTCGCGCAGTGGCAGCGATTCTTCCGCCGCCTGATGCGCGAACTCGGACTCGCGCAACATCATCCCCGCGAAGAAGGCGCCCAACGCGAACGACACCTCGAACAACATGGCCGCACCGTAGGCCACGGTCACGGCGGCGGCAATCACACACAGGGTAAAGAGCTCTCGGGATCCGGTACGGGCAACGGCCTTCAGAAGGGCCGGGAAGAGCCGCTTGCCCACGACGAGCATGAGCACCATGAACACGACCACCTTGGCGAGGGTAAGCCCCAGGGTGTGCCACAGCGACGCATCCGGCGTCGTGTGCGAGGACTCGCCGGGCTCACCGCCCAGCAATCCGGCGAGGGCCGGCAGCAATACGAGCACCAGCACCATGATGAGATCTTCGACCACCAGCCAGCCGATGGCGATGCGACCATCTCCGGACTCCAGCAGTTGTCGCGATTCAAGCGCGCGCAGCAACACCACCGTGCTGGCCACCGACAGCGAAAGACCGAACACCAGACACTCCCCGGGTGGCCAGCCCCAGGCATGCGCCAGTGCAGCACCCATGGCGGTGGCGGCCGTGATTTGCGCCACCGCGCCCGGAATTGCGATGCGCTGAACCGACAGCAGATCATCGAGCGAAAAATGCAGCCCCACCCCGAACATCAGCAGCATGATGCCGATCTCGGCCAGTTCCCCGGCAATCGGAAGGTCTGCGATGAAGCCCGGGGTCGCCGGGCCCAGCAGCACGCCGGCAAGCAGATAGCCCACCAACGGCGGGATTGAGAGCCGCACCGCGAGATAACCAAACACCAGCGCCAGACCAAAGCTGCCTGCGAGGGTGGAAATCAGGGTGAAGTCATGCGGCATGGCTCAGCTCCGATGGGCCGCCGCTTTCAAACGCACGGGCAAGCGCTTCAATCCACCCACGAAGGTGGACTGCACCCACTCCACAGGTCCCGTGATTTCGATGCCTTCGTAGCGCGCGAGAAGTTCTTCCAGCGCGAGCTTGATTTCGAGCTTGGCAAGCGGTCCGCCCAGACAGAAATGAGGACCTGCGCCAAACCCGAGATGCAGGTTGGGGTGACGGGTCACATCGAAGCGGTAGGGATTGTCGAATGCGGCCTCGTCGCGGTTGGCGGAGGCAAACCACAGGATGATGCGATCGTTCTCCCGAATGGACTGTCCGCCGAGTTGGGTATCTGCCGTGGCGACGCGCATCAGGGAGATCACCGGATTTGACCAGCGCACGAACTCTTCCGCAGCCAGCCGAATGAGGCGCGGATCGGCACGCAACAGGGCCATTTGCTCCGGATTCTGCAGCAAGCCCAACACACCACCCGAAAACGCATTACGCGTGGTCTCGAACCCGGCAAGAATTACCTGCACGGCGTTGTACACGGCCTCCGATTCGCGCATGGGACGCCCCGCGATGGTGGCATTGGCCAGCATGCCCAGCGGCTCCGCGTGCGGGCAGCCGCGTCGCGAGGCAAGAATGCGGGCACTGTAGTCTTTGAGGCACTGATAGCCATGATCCATGGTGGCTGCAGCGCTGCCCACGCTGTACTCCGCATCCGTGCCACCGATGGCCATCTTGCCCCAGGCCAACAGCGCATCCCAATCCGCAGCTGGCAAATCGAGCACATCGCAGATGA
>JBIKOF010000139.1:0-5384 GCA_044358205.1 Gammaproteobacteria bacterium
TATTCGTCCAGCGTCGTGGCACCGATGCAGTGCAGTTCGCCGCGGGCCAATGCGGGTTTGAGCATATTTCCCGCATCCATCGCGCCTTCGGCCTTGCCGGCCCCCACCATGGTATGCAGCTCGTCGACGAACAGGACGACTTGCCCCTCCTGCTTGGCAAGATCGTTCAGCACCGCTTTCAGCCGCTCCTCGAATTCACCACGGAACTTGGCCCCCGCGATCAGCGCACCCAAATCGAGTGACAGCACCCGCTTGTGCTTGAGGCCCTCCGGGACCTCGCCATTGACGATACGCTGGGCAAGACCTTCCACAATCGCAGTCTTGCCTACGCCAGGTTCTCCAATAAGAACGGGGTTGTTCTTCGTGCGCCGCTGAAGAACCTGGATAGTCCGGCGAATTTCCTCGTCACGCCCGATCACCGGATCGAGCTTGCCCTGTGCGGCTCGGGCCGTGAGATCGATGGTGTATTTCTCCAACGCCTGACGTTGCTCCTCGGCATTGGCATCCGCCACTTTCTCGCCGCCCCGCAAGGCGTCGATGGCCTGAAGCAAGGCTTTGTCCTGAACGCCCGTTTTCTTGAGCAGACGGCCGAGTTCTCCGGCATCCTGAACTGCGGCAAGCACGAAGAGCTCGGAGGAGATAAAACTGTCGCCTCGTTTCTGCGCGAGCTTGTCGCAAAGGTTCAACAGCCTGACGAGCTCGTTGGAGGGATGCACATCGCCGCTTACGCCCTCCACTTTCGGCAATCGGCGCAGGGCCTCGCCCAAACTGGTGCGCAGGCCGGCAACGTCTGCACCGGTGCGGGCGAGTAAAGGCTGCACCGTGCCGCCTTCTTGCTCGAGCAGGGCGCGCATCAGATGCAGGGGTTCGATGAACTGGTTGTCTTGTCCCAGGGCATGGCTCTGGGCATCTGCCAGAGCCTGCTGGAATCGCGTTGTCATTCTGTCGGCACGCATTGCGGGTGCTCCCGTGGGAATTGATTGATGATCACCACATGGGGGCATTGGACGGGTCGCACAAGGTTTGCGCCCTGCGATGGATCAATTTTTGATGATCCCGCCGCTTCAAGCCATCCAGATGAGGCTCGCGAAGCGTCCCGTTACGCCATCCCGTCGATGCGAAAAGAAATGCTGGGGCTCGCCCAGCGTGCAGCCCGCGTAGCGCGTGATTTGTCGCACGCCTGCGGCGCGCATCTGCCAGTCGGCGAGGGCGGGCAGGTCGGCCATGAAGCGCGGCCCAACGGGCCGGAAGAATGCGCTGTAAGCAGGGTCCTGATCTACGAAGGCTCGCGCCACTTCATGCCCCACTTCATAGGCTGAGGCGCTGATCCCGGGACCAATCCATGCCAGCCAGTCAGCCGCGCCGAGCGAGGCGAGTGTCTGCGGCAGGATGCCGGCGAGGAGCCCCCGCCAGCCGGCGTGGATGGCCGCGACAGTGGTTCCAGCGCGATCGCACAGCAGCACGGGGAGGCAATCGGCCGTCAGCACCCCACACACCACGCCCGGCCGCCGGGTATAGCTGGCATCGGCATCGCATAGGGGCCCCGATGAGGCTTCAACCAGTGTTGTGCCATGTACCTGGTTCAACCACACAGGTTCCGCGGGCAGCGCCGCGGCTTCGCGCAGGCGTCGGCGGTTCTCTGCCACGTCATGTGCCGCGTCACCGACATGGGTAGCGAGGTTCAAGGAATCACGCGGCGGCGCGCTGCAGCCTCCGGCGCGGGTGGATACACAGGCCCGCACATGACCGGGCGCCGGCCAGTCGACTTCGAGCAAGACGGGCGTTTTCATTCCTCGGACATATGGGCGCCGGTACTGGCGTCGCCGCGCAGTGCGTTCAGGGCACGTCGGAAATCTGCCGGCAGGGGGCTTGTTACCCGCACAGGTTCTCCGCTCGCGGGGTGTTCGAACTCAAGCACGCGCGCGTGGAGGGCTTGCCGTTCCAGACCGTCCAGCGCCTCGGCGAGTGCGGGTGAGAGCTTGCTGCGGGGGATCTTGCCGCGGGCATAGGTGGGGTCGCCGAGCAGTGGATGGCCGAGGTGCTGCATATGGACCCTGATCTGGTGAGTACGCCCGGTCTCGAGTGCAAGTTCGAGGTGTGCATGCATCCGGAAACGCGTCAGTACCCGGTAATGCGTCACGGCTTCCCGGCCGCTGCCGGCAACCCGCATACGGGTTCTCTGCAAGCGGTCGCGCCCGATTGCGGCGTCGACCGTTCCGCTGGCATGCGGCACGCCATGGACGATGGCGGCATAAATCCGGTGAATCTCACGCCCCGCCATCTGCCGGGTCAGCGCAAGAAACGCTGCAGAGGTGCGCGCCACGAGCAATAGCCCCGAAGTGTCTTTATCCAGACGGTGGACGACGCCTGCGCGGGGCAGGGCTGCCAAGTTGGGGTCGCGGTACAGAAGCCCGTTGACCAGCGTCCGATCGGGATTCCCTGCCCCGGGATGCACCACGAGTCCTGCGGGCTTCTCGATGACGAACAAATCCTCGTCTTCATACGCAATCCCAAAGCGCAGGGCCTGCGGTTCCAGAGTCGTTGCGACCACCGGCTGAGCGTCGAGTCGCAGGCGGTCTCCGGCGTGGACGGGGCTGCGGGGGCGTAGGCAGGGCGCCTCATTCAACTGCACTTCCCCCGCCTCGATGCAGGCCTTGATACGGGTGCGTGAAAAATCCGGGCACAGGGCGGCCAAGGCTGCGTCGAGCCGGCTGCCACCGAGTTCGGGTGGAACGATGAATTGCATGAGTGGGGCGGCGGACGTCACGCGGCACAGTGTAGCAGCCGCGCGTCGGGCATCCTCGTCGGGGAGGGGCGCTTCGGGTGTGAGCCTCGAGCCAAACGGCTAGAATGCATGCGCCCGGTCGGAACTGAGGTTCCGGTCGTTCATCAACCTGACGGTGCTGCTGATGCCTCTTTCCCGGATCCCAAACCTTCTCCTGTTGGCCTTTCTGCTCGTCGCCGCGACGGGGTGTGGCCTCTGGCCCGAGAAAGACCCAGATGAGCTCCCAGAGAACTGGCCGGAAGAGAAGCTCTATTTTGCGGCCAAGGACAGGATGGAATCTGGCTCATGTTCCAGCGCCATCGAGTACTACGAGAAGCTTCAGGCGCGGTATCCCTTTGGCGCCTACGCAGCGCAGGCCCAGCTGGAGCTCGCCTACTGCCAGTACAAATCCGAAGAGCCTGCTTCGGCGCTAGGCACGGTCGATCGCTTCCTCAAACTCAACCCCACCCATCCGCACACCGATTACGCCTACTACCTGCGGGGACTGGTCAACTTCAATCTCGATATGGGTATGACCGCGCGTTACCTGCCGCGCGATCCCTCTCAGCGCGACCCCGGCGCGGCCCTGCAGGCGTTCAACGATTTTTCAGAACTCATTCGACGCTTTCCGGAGAGCAAATACGTCACGGACGGGCAGCTGCGGATGCGTTATCTGCGCAACATCCTTGCCCAGCACGAAGTGAACGTGGCGAATTTCTACATGCGTCGAGGCGCGTTCATCGCTGCCGCCAACCGCTCGCGCTATGTGGTAGAGAACTTCCAGCAGACGCCCGCCATGCCGGAAGCGCTGGTCTTGCTTGCCAAGTCCTACAAGGTCCTGGAGCTGGATGATTTATCTGCGGATGCGCTGCGCGTGTTGGAACTCAATTATCCCAACCACCCCGGCATCGAGGAGGTTAAGCGCACGCAGGTGCGCTAGCCTGGATCGAGTTCCGAGTAGCGCGAGGTGATAGGGAAGCGGCGGTCGCGGCCGAAGGCCCGTTCCGTCACGCGCACCCCTGGCGCTGCCTGACGCCGCTTGTACTCGCTGCGGTCCACGAGCCCCGCGACCCGGCGCACCGCTGCGGCATCAAACCCGGCCGCGACGATCTCCTGCGGCGTCCGGTCCTGTTCGATGTACATCTCCAGAATGGGGTCTAGCACCTCGTAGGGGGGCAGGCTGTCCGAATCCTTCTGGTCCGGGCGCAGTTCTGCACTGGGCGGTCTATCGATCACTCGCTGCGGAATGACTTCTCCGTGCCGATTGCGCCATACGCACAGCCGATAGACCAGCAACTTGGGGCAATCCTTCAGCGGCGCGAAGCCGCCGGCCATGTCGCCGTAGAGTGTGGCGTAGCCCACGGACATTTCGCTCTTGTTGCCGGTGGTGAGCACGAGCCGACCGCCGCTGTTGGACAGCGCCATCAGCAGTACCCCACGGCAGCGTGCCTGCAAGTTTTCTTCCGTGACATCGAAGGCCTTCTCACCGAGGACCGGCTGCAAGGTCTCGACGAAGGCGCTGAAGGGTTTCTCTATGGGCACGACGTGGCACTCGCAGCCCATCGCGCGAGCCTGAGCCAGGGCGTCCTCGATACTCATGTCCGCTGTGTACCGGGAAGGCATGGAAACCGCCATGACGTTTTCCGCCCCCAGAGCATCTACGGCGAGCGCCAAGGTGAGCGCGGAGTCGATTCCACCTGACAGACCGATGACCGCGCCGCGAAAGCGGTTTTTGTGAACGTAGTCCCGCACGCCCAGCGTAAGCGCTGCGTAGAGGTTGCCCACCTCATCCGGAACGGGTGCGCGAGGTCCGGTGAAGACGAGCTTGCCGTCTCGGGTGCTTACATCCACGGTCAGGATCTGGCTTTTGAAATCCTCTGCGCGCACCACGATTTCGCCGCCGGCATCCATCACCACGGAGCCGCCATCGAACACCAATTCATCCTGTCCGCCCACCAGATTGAGATACACGATGGGCAGTCCGCTCGCCGCCCGGGCCGCCTCCAGTGCGGCGTAGCGCTGCTCGCGCTTGCGCAGGCTGAAAGGGGAGGCGTTCAGATTCAGGATAAGGTTTGCCCCCGCCTCACGGTTCGCCACCGCCGTGGCGGGATCCCAGATGTCCTCGCAAATACTAAGACCCAGACGCAGCCCCGCGGCCTCGATCACGCAAGGGCTGGCACCGGGCAGGAAGTAGCGCTTTTCGTCGAAAACAGCGTAGTTGGGCAGCCGCTGCTTGCGGTAGCGAGCGTCGAGCTTGCCGTCTGTAAACACCGAAGCGCTGTTGAAGAGTCCGTCTGCCGCGCGCTCGGGATGCCCGACGATCGCCGTCAGGCCCGCGCTCGCGTCCTGGATTTTTGCCAGTGCGATCGTGACGCGCCGGTGCAGTTCTGGCCGGAAGAGCAAATCTTCGGGCGGATACCCGGTGATGGCGAGTTCCGGGAAGAGCACGAGCCCGGCACCGAGGCGCCGGGATTCATCGATAGCGGCAAGAATCTGCGCCGTGTTGCCCTCGATGTCGCCGACGCACAGATTGATCTGTGCCAGCGCAAGGCGCAGGGCGGTCGGGGTCACGGCGCTCGAAAGGGGCGTGGGGGCGTGCCCTCAGCGTCCCATCACCTTC
>JBIKOF010000140.1:0-5354 GCA_044358205.1 Gammaproteobacteria bacterium
TGATTTCCGCGTGCCCCACTGCCTTGCCGAAATCCGGACTTTCCCAGATGGCGTCTTCGGCAAACACCGAAGTGATGCGATCCGGGTTGTGCATGTCGTCGCAGATTTCGGCGTAGCGCGCCTTCAGTTGCTTGATAGCCTCGATGTCTTCGAGGCGGGTAATGCGCTCTTCTAGGGTCATGGTGCTCATCGGGGACTCCGGGGTTAGCGCGCCGGACCCACCCGACGCATACAGACATCCTAGTCCGCCGCCCTGGTGGTTGGAATCGGACGACTTTCCCGAGCCTTCGCACCACATCGCGCACGCGCTGCAGCATTGGCTACCATCGCCGCTCTTATCTCTCGGGGAATCCGCATGCTCGACCACAAACGCATCCTCGTCACCCATGCCGATGCCTTCATGGGGCCTGTCCTGTGCGAGTTGCTGAGCGCAAAGGGGGCTACAGTCATCGCAAGCACAGATCGCCTGGAAAGCCCGCAGGCGCTCAACCGGGAAGTGGCCGCCGCCGGGGTCATTGACGTGCTGGTCGCCAATCTCGCCGTCCCGGCGCCCAGCACGCCTGTTGAGTCCGTTGCCGACGAGGAATGGGAAACCGTTTTTGCCGCATTGGTTCACCCGCTGCCACGACTGGTCCGCGCGGTGCTCCCGGGCATGAAAGCCCGCGGGCAGGGCAAGATACTGGTGATGGGCAGCGCCTCGGCGCTGCGTGGTATGAAGCGGACTTCCACCTACAGCGCCGCGCGCGGTGCACAGGTTTCGTTTGTGCAGGCCGTGGGCGTAGAACTCGCGCCGCTCAACATTCAGGTCAACGTCATCGCGCAGAATTTTGTGGAGAACCCCACTTACTTCCCGCCGGAAGTTCAGGCCAACCCGCGTTTTCAGGAGCGACTCCAGCGTGAGGTGCCGCTGGGCAGGCTGGTTGGCGCGCGAGAAGACGCAGAATTTGCGGCTTACCTCTGCAGCGACGCTGCCAATTGCTTTGTAGGGCAGGTGTTCCCAGTCTGCGGCGGATGGGTGGCACGATGAGCGCCATCGAGAACCCCCGCCGTGAAGTGCCCGCGCGGCGGCGTCCGGCCTGGTGGGCGATCGTGAGCTGCCTTGGGTTATCAATCTCGCCCGCGCAGGCCTCACAGGACACTCCACTCGATGTCGCGCTGACCAACGCCGTGGCGGGCGTAGAGGCGGATGTCATCGCCTGGCGCCGTGATTTCCACGCCCACCCAGAGTTGTCGAACCGCGAAACGCGGACGGCGGCGCAAGTCGCAGAGCACCTGCGCGCCCTCGGTCTGGACGAGGTGCACACGGGCATCGCGGGCACGGGCGTCGTGGGCATTCTGGTCGGCGGCCAACCCGGTTCCGTGGTCGCGCTACGCGCGGACATGGATGCGCTGCCTGTGGCCGAGCCGCCTGGCCTGCCCTTCGCCTCGACCGTCCAAGCCGAATATAACGGCCAGCAAGTGTCGGTAATGCACGCCTGCGGTCACGATGCGCACACCGCAATGCTGATGGGGGCCGCGAGCGTCCTCAGCGCGAATCGGGCCGCACTGCCCGGCACCGTGGCATTCATTTTTCAGCCGGCCGAAGAGGGCGCCCCAACCGGTGAGACTGGTGGCGCCAAGCGGATGCTTGCAGAAGGCGTACTCGCGCGTGCACATCAACCCAAGGCCATCTTTGGTCTGCATGTGTGGCCGGTGTCGGCAGGCACCCTGGCGTGGCGTCCCAAGGGCACGATGGCGGCGTCCGATCGCCTGTCCATTGTGGTTAAGGGTCGCCAGACCCATGGCTCGTCACCCTGGCTCGGCATCGATCCGGTCATCGTGTCGGCGCAAATCATGACTGCGCTGCAGGCCATTCCCTCGCGCCAGCTCGATGTAACCCGCAGCCCCTCGGTTATCACCATCGGCAGTATTCATGGCGGAGTCCGCAACAACATCATTCCAGACGAGGTGCGCATGGAAGGCACGATGCGCAATTTCGATGAGCGCGTACGCGCGGACGCCCATGCCCGGGTGCAGCGAACCAGCGAGGCCATTGCAGACGCGGCCGGCGCCACCGCTGAGGTAACCATTCTCGAGCAGACAGTGGTGACCTGGAACGACCCCGCGCTCACAGCCCGTATGGTGCCCAGTCTGGAGCGCGCGGCACCGGGTAAGGTGATTGAAGCGCCGCTCATCATGGCGGCCGAGGATTTCTCGTACTTCCAGCGAGAAATTCCCGGTCTTTTCGTATTTCTAGGGGTGAACAAGCCGGGTGTCGAAGCGGGTGAAGCAGCTTCGAATCATTCACCTCAGTTCTACATCAACGAGGACACCCTCAAGGTGGGTGTCCGAGCGCTGGCCCAGCTCGCAGTGGACTATCTCAGCGGTCGATGATGGGCAACATCAGGTAGGAGGGTCGGTTCGCATCGTGGTGGACACGGTTGGTGGCCACGATGAAGTCGGCCGCGGTTTCATCCGCGATCACCCCCCCGGTATTGGTATTGCGATCGAAGCGCGGAAAATTGCTGCTCGAAACCTCCAGCCGGATCCGATGGCCAGCGCGGAAAAGGTTGGCGGTGGCCACGAGATCCAGCGTGATCTCGTAGCACTCCCCGGGCACCAGAAGCTGCGGCGCCGAGAGCGATTCGCGATAGCGGGCGCGGAGGATGCCATCGCTCAGGATGATCGCCCGACCGTCCGGGTACACATCGACCAACTTGCCGGTGAAGTCGGTATCCCGTGCGGATGAACTCACCCAAAGCACAAGGGCGAGGGGGCCGGTGACTTCCAGGTCCTCGTCGAGCGGGGCGCTGGTGTAGCACAAGACATCGTCTCGCCGCTCCAGCACCTGCTGGTCACGAGGTCCGGCGTTGGCGGCGACAAAGAGTCCCGGCAGAAATGTCGCGCCTCCGCAGGTGGGAACTGGATTCGCCGGGTCATAGCAATAAGTGTCGAAGGCTTCCGCGCCAGGCTGCGTGGGCGACAAAATCCCATCGCCTGCGGCGGTATTGGCATGGCCACCGCTGTGGAGATACCAGCGCTCGAACCGCGTATCGGGGAGCGGCCAGTCGTCCTCTTCCCGCCAGACATCACGTCCCATGATGAAAAGACGAACCGGTCGCGCGGACTCGATGCCGCGATCCTCGCCCTTGAGCCAATGCTCGAACCAGCGGATCTGCATGCCTGTGACATCGGCCAGTGCGTCATGGGCCATGAGACCGAAGTTGCGCTCGGGGTAGACGCCCCCGTTGTAGCCATGCACCCAGGGTCCAATGACGAGATGCTGTCCCCGCCGGGCCTCAGGGCTTCCACCGCGCGCTTTCATACCGTGATAGTTGGCGAGGGTTCCCCCCAGAAAAAGGTCGTACCAGCCGCCGAAATTGAGCGCCGGGGCGGTGATCTTCTCGTAATGCTCACAGGGCGCAGCTGCACGCCAGTAATCGTCCCACGCAGGATGCGCGAGCCAGTCCTGGTAATAGGGCGCCAGCACCTTCAGGTGCGGCATGTCACGCAGGGGCAGGTGCTGGTAGTGCGTGGGGACCGCGTCGCCAGCCTGAATGGCCGCCGAGAGCTCGCCGAGGGTTGCGTCTCCCTGCGCCAGACGCCGCACGGAGTCGCCCAACGCGAAGGTGACGCTCGCCCACTGCAGCATGAACCCCAGCTGGAAGGCGCCCCCTTGGTAAGTCCAGCGGTCGTAATACTGGTCGGTGGTGATAAAGGGCGCCATGGCCTTCAGGGCGGGAGGAGACTCCATGGCTGCAAGCCACTGGGTTGCTCCGTAGTAGGACGCTCCCATGGTCCCCACTCGGCCATCGCACCAGGACTGGCTGGCAACCCAGCTGAGCGTATCGGCACCGTCTTGTCCTTCCTGAAAATAGGGATTGAACTCCCCTTCGGAGGCGAAGGTCCCACGACAGTCCTGCACGACAACTGCAAAACCCGCCTGCGCTACCCGCAGGATGTCCCCGGCCAGGAACAGCAGGAACGGGTTTTCCTTGTTGTAGGGCAGGCGCATGACGATGGCCGGAACGGGTGCGGGCGTGTCGGGCAGGTAGAGGTCGGTGGCAAGACGAACCCCGTCACGTAGCGTGACCCATTCGTTCTTGAGAATACGCAGATTCAAGCCAACACCTCCTCTCATCCGACTGCCATCACAGGGCCATCGTCGTAGTATTCACCATTGCAACCCGCGGGCGTACAGTACGCCGCGAACGTGCCCGCCCAGTTCTGGGGGGCGCGGTAACCCAGCGCACAATCGAGGTCATCCCATGGAAGTCGGTCTTCAGTTCATATTCCAGAACACTCAGGATAACGGCATGTCGGACGCCGAGATGCTGCGACGGGAAACCGACGTCGCCTTGCTCGCCGAGGAAGTGGGCCTCGATTTCGTCCTCTTCCCGGAGCACCACTTCGATCCCGGCTACTCGATCATGCCGGACAACCTGCAGTGGCTTGCCTACCTTGCAGGTCGTACCCAGCGCATCAAGCTCGGCACGGGCGCCATCATTCTGCCCTGGCATCTCAACCCCACCCGGGTGGCGGAAAAGATCGCCATGATGCAGGCGATTCTTGGGGATCGCTTCATGCTCGGGTTCGGCCGTGGGCTTGCGCGCGAGGAATACCGTGCGTTTGGGGTGGACATGGGCAGCTCCCGTGAACGCTTCGACCAGGCGGCCGAAATCATCCTCGACATTCTCGAGACGGGCGTCGCTGAATACGACACCCCGTACTTCAAACAGTCGCGGACACCCGTCACGCCGAAACCCTTGCACGGTTACCGCGACCGCGATTTCCTGTCCGTGGCCATGACCCCGGACTCCGCGATGGCGGCTGCCCATCTGGGTGGCACCATGATGTCATTCGTACAGCTGCCGTGGGAGCAGCACCACGCAGCGGTGGAAGCGTGGCGGGGCAAATTCCGTGAGGTGCATCCCAACAAGCCGCTGGGCGCGCCCGCCTTCTCGGACTTCACGTTCTGTCACGAGGATGCGGCAATCGCCGAAAAGACTGCGCGGCACTACCTCACCAAGTACTACCGCAGCGTGATTGCGCATTACGACTTCGACAATTCCCACTGGAAGGACACCAAGGGCTATGGTGCCTATCAGGCCGGCGCCGAACATATACAGGCCATTGGCATCGATGCCGCCTGCGAGGGCTTCGTACAGAGCCAGTGCTGGGGCACGCCAGATCAAATCGTCGAACGCTGGTCGAAGCGTGTCGAGATGAGTGGCGCGTTGCGGCCGGCGATGGCCGTGTCCTACGCAGGGATGCCGTACGACCTTGTCATGAACAGTCTGCGGCTGATTGGCGAAAAGGTCGCCCCGCGGCTGCGCGCACTGGCATAAGAAAACGGGGGTATTCAGCCCCCGTTA
>JBIKOF010000142.1:0-5333 GCA_044358205.1 Gammaproteobacteria bacterium
AAAATCGCAGTCCTTCCGGTTACCCCGTTCCAGCAGAATTGCTCCATCGTATGGTGCGAAAACACGCGCCAAGCAGCGGTCATCGACCCCGGAGGGGAAGTCGACCGTATCCTCGCAATCGTCGCGCGGGAATCCTTGTGCCTCGAAAAAATTCTTGTCACCCACGCGCACATCGATCATGCCGGGGGCGTCGCAAGCCTTGCCGCTTCTCACAACCTTCCGATCGAGGGGCCGCAGGAAGAAGACAGGTTCTGGATCGACCTGTTACCGGAACAGGGGGCACGCTATGGATTTCCACCAGCCGCAGCCTTCACCCCCAATCGCTGGCTCGCAGACGGCGACCGGGTGACGGTGGGCGAAGAAGAACTCGAGGTGTTGCACTGTCCCGGGCATACGCCGGGCCATGTCGTGTTCTTTCATCGGGGCCTGCAAGTTGCCTTCGTTGGCGATGTGCTGTTTCAGGGATCTATTGGTCGCACCGACTTCCCGCGGGGCGATCACGCGACCCTAATCGCGAGCATTCGACAGAACCTCTGGCCGCTCGGTGACGCCGTGACCTTCGTGCCGGGGCATGGACCGACCTCGACCTTTGGCGACGAGCGGCGGACCAACCCCTTCGTCGCCGACCTAATCTTCGACCAGAACCGACCCTGAACCTCAGCCAACCACAATCAGCAGATCTTTTGCGTCCACCTGCTGACCCAGGCTCACAGCTATCCGGCTGACCTTGCCGGCCTGCTCCGCGCGTATCGCGCTCTGCATTTTCATCGCCTCCAGAATCATCAGCGTATCCCCGCGGGCCACGCTGTCGCCCACCTTGACCATGATCTGGGTGATGACGCCCGGCATGGGAGAGCCAAGCTGCTCGGGGTGATCCTTCTCTGCCTTGGGGTGCGGCGGACGTCCCTGCGCGCCCGCGTCTCCGGCAATCTTGATGGGGCGCGGTTGGCCATTGAGTTCGAAGAAAACCGTACGCGTGGCGTCGTCATGCGGGTCGCTCGTGCCGAGATAGCGAATGATCAGCGCCTTGCCCTGCGCCATCGTCACATTGATTTCCTGACCTGCCTCCATGCCATAGAAAAACACGGAGGTCGGCAGCGGCGTAAGCTCTCCGTAGTTGCGCTGGACTTGCGCAAAATCCACGAACACCTTCGGATACATGAGGTAGGACGCAAGCTCCGCGTCACTTACCGGGCGCTGAACCTTTTTTTCGACCTCGGCGCGCGCGGTGAGCAGATCAACTGGTGGCAGACTAGCGCCCGGACGGCCATCCAGCGGACTTGTCGTGCCCAGAATCCTGCCTTGCAGCGCCGGCGGAAAGCCTTGGTAGGGTTGCCCCAGATCACCCTTGAAGAAGGAGACCACAGACTCTGGAAAAGTGACCTCCACGGCTGGATTTTCAATATCCGCGCCGCTCAGGCCGCTGGTGACCATCATCAAGGCCATGTCACCAACCACTTTCGAACTTGGCGTCACTTTCACGATGTCGCCAAACATGTCGTTGACCTCGGCATAGGCTTTTGCCACCTCAGGCCAGCGCGCGGCGGAGATCCCGAGCGAGAGTGCCTGTTCTCGCAGGTTGGTGTACTGACCACCCGGCATGCCATGCACATACACTTCCGAGGCACCAGAGCGGATTTCGCTCTCGAAAGCGGCATAGTTGCCACGGACCTGTTCCCAGTAGCTGGAGAGCGCACGGATGTGATCAGGGTTCAGGCCGCTGTCGCGCGGGCCATGACGCAGGGCCTCGACGATGGAGCCCAGATTGGGCTGCGAGGTCAGGCCGCTCAGCGCGTCCATTGCGGCGTCCACCGCATCCGCGCCAGCCTCGACCGCGGCAAGGACGCTGGCCGCCGAGATACCGCTGGTGTCGTGAGTATGGAAGTGCACGGGAAGGGCGATTTCCTCCTTGAGCGCTTTCACCAGACTTCGCGCTGCGGCGGGTCTGCACAAGCCCGCCATGTCCTTGATGCCAATGATGTGGGCACCCGCCTTTTCGAGCTCCTTCGCGAGTTTGACGTAGTAGCGAAGGTCATATTTGGTGCAAGTCGGATCGCTCAGGTTACCGGTGTAGCAGATGGCGGCCTCGGCCAGGCGGCCTGTTGCCACCACGGCATCGATTGCCACGCGCATGTTTTCGACCCAGTTCAGGGAGTCGAAAATCCTGAACAGATCGACGCCCTCCTGGGCAGACTGGCGGACAAAGTATTCGACAACGTTGTCGGGGTAATTGGTGTAGCCCACGCCGTTCGAGGCGCGCAGAAGCATCTGCAGGAGAAGGTTGGGCATGCGCTGGCGCAATTCGCGCAGACGCTGCCACGGACATTCATGGAGGAAGCGCATGGCCACGTCGAAAGTGGCCCCGCCCCAGCATTCCACGGACAGCAGCTCCGGCAGCAGATGCGCGTAAGCGTCGGCGACCTGGACCATGTCGTAACTGCGCATGCGGGTAGCCAGCAGGGACTGATGGGCATCGCGGAACGTGGTGTCGGTAACCAGTGTGCGCTGTTGTTTCAGCATCCAGTCGGCAAAGCCGCGGGGACCGAGTTCGGTGAGCAACTGACGCGTCCCGGGAACCGGGGCGACACGCGACACTTCGGGCGCCTCTGGTATTGAAAGACGCGGAGGGCGCGGTCGTCCTTTAACGGCCTCGTTGCCCTTGACGATGACCTCGCCGATGAAGCGCAGCAGCGGCGCGGCGTAATCCTGCCGGTGTTCGAAATCAAAAAGCTCAGGCGTCGTGTCGATGAACGTGGTGCAGTAGCGGGCGGCTGTGAAATCCGGGTGGCAGATCAGTTGCTCGAGAAAACGCAGGTTGGTCACCACGCCGCGCACGCGGAACTCCCTGAGCGCACGCAGCATGCGTGCCGTGGTCTCATCGGGGGTGGTGCCCCATGCCGTCACCTTGACCAGCAGCGAATCGTAGTAGCGTGTGATTTGGGCTCCGGAATAGGCCGTGCCCGCATCAAGGCGAATCCCGAAACCGGCGGGGCTGCGGTACGCGGTGATGGTGCCGTAGTCCGGGATAAAGTTATTTTCGGGATCTTCGGTCGTGATTCGGCACTGCATCGCAAAACCATTGCGATGTATCTCATGCTGCTCTGGGACGCCGCACTCGACGCTACCGATACGCGCGCCCTCTGCAATCCGAATCTGTGCCTTGACGATATCGATGCCGGTGATTTCTTCCGTCACCGTATGCTCGACCTGAACCCTGGGATTGACCTCGATGAAGTACACCGAGCCGGTGTCCGCATCCTGCAGAAATTCGACGGTGCCGGCATTGTAGTAGCTCGCAGCGCGACACAGTCTGACGGCTGATTCGCATACGGCAGCGCGCTGCGCCTCGTCGAGGAACATGGAGGGCGCGCGTTCGACCACTTTCTGATTGCGGCGCTGAACGGTGCAGTCGCGATCGAACAGGTGTACCAGATTGCCGTGGGTGTCCCCGATAATCTGGACCTCGACATGGCGTGCGCGACGGATCAGTTTTTCGAGATAGACCTCTCCGTTGCCAAAAGCCTGTTGGGCTTCCCGCCGGCCTACGGAAACCAGTTCCAGCAATTGGGATTCGTCCTCGATAACGCGCATGCCGCGCCCGCCACCGCCCCAGGATGCCTTGAGCATGACCGGGTATCCGATGCCATCTGCCAAGGCGCGGATGGTCTCCGGATCTTCGGGCAGTGGCCCGGTTGCCGGCATGACCGGCACCCCGGATTTTTCGGCGATTCGGCGCGCGGCGACCTTGTTGCCCAGCGCACGCATGACTTCCGGTGCAGGTCCGATGAAGACGATACCGGCAGCGGCGCAAGCCTCTGCGAATTCCGGACGCTCGGAAAGGAAACCGTACCCCGGGTGGATTGCGTCGGCGCCGGCTTCCAGCGCGATCCGGATGATGTCATCGCCATCTAGATAGGCTTGGACCGGCGGCTTCCCCTTGCCCACGAGAAAAGCCCTATCGACCTTGAATCTGTGGAGCGCGAAGCGGTCTTCCTGCGAATAGATCGCGATGCTCTCGATCTCAAGTTCGGCTGCGGCACGCATCACCCGGATTGCGATTTCTCCGCGGTTGGCTACGAGCAGGCGTCTTATCTTGCGCATGGAATTGACCATCTCGCGGGCACGACGGCACGTGGCGCCGGGCGCGCAGGTTGAAAGGAAGAACGGCGTTTGACTTTACACGAGCGCCCGAAGTGACGGAAGTGCAACGCAACAAGACCTGCTAACGGGGAAAATCCCGCACTCTATGCGCGGTTAGCGTGCAACCGCGTTGGTACGGGAGCGCGTGCCTAGAATCAACTGGCGATGGCGCATGCGGGCGAGGATTTCAGCACCCCCCTGAATGACTGCGTCCGGTGATGCATGGCTCAGACGTGCGGCGAAGTCGACGAGTAGTTTGCCGGCGGGTGGAGACTGCGGTGCGCTTACTGCTTCGAAGAGCTCTCGTGAGAGCGGGTTGAGATCGAGTACCGCGAAGCCGAAATTCCAGTCGCGAAAGGCCACGAGGTGGGTGGGACGAGGTGGCGCGGCATCTTGTCTGAAAGTGTCGTCAAACACGTGCACAGGGAACCTGTAGGTGACCAGCGTATGGATTGGATTGACGATGATTTCATCGCAGAGCAGATCGCCCTCGCGATCGATCGTCGACGGATCAGGCAGCACTCGCTCATCGCAGCAGAGATGATTTTCGAGCCACTCGAAGTGAGCAAGTTCTTCAAGGAACGGTGACTGGTCGGGATGTTCGCGACGAGTCTGGAGGAAATCCAGAAACTCACCCGGCAGACGCGCGAACGCCGCGGTGCGGGCCGGATGATGGGCCAGATAATCGTCGATCAATCTTTGCCAGGCCTCCGCCGCCATCGCATCCTTGAGGCGAGGAAAATTACTGGCCATAAACTCAGCGATGTTGTGACGGACCGCATAGCGATAGACCGCTACGCGTTCTTCGGGCAGCGAGGGTGCCGGGTGTGCGGCGGGATTGCGCAAGTGGGCCGCGAACGCGCGCTGCGCCGTCTGAAACACGGGCTCTCCAGCGCGGGTCATGCGGCGACGCGTGCCAAGGCCTCGGCCTGCAGGCTTCGGATGAGCCTGACTTCTTCGAGGACGACGCCGAGTTCGGGGATATTCTCGTCGCGCTCTAGCAGCGTCGGAAACACCCCATGTGTCTGGTAGGCATGAGCCAGTAGATCCCACACCGGGTCAGAGACTTGTTCCCCGTGGGTGTCGATGAGCAAGCCCTCCTCGGTGCGCAGGTGGCCTGCAATATGTGCATAGGCGATACGTTCGCCCGGGAGGCCCCGCATGAACGCCTCCGCATCGTAGTGATGGTTAAT
>JBIKOF010000143.1:0-5332 GCA_044358205.1 Gammaproteobacteria bacterium
CGCCAAGCCGGGACGTAGGGCGCCCGATCCCGATCCGGACGCACGGAAAATTGCCGTCAAGTGCGACCTCTGTCGAGGCCTGGGCGGGGGCCCTCGCTGCGTCACGTCATGCCCTACAGGGGCGGCTCAGCGGCTCTCTGCCAAAAGCTTGTTCGAGACTCTGGGCTGAGCCCGCCGAGGCTGCCCGCCGCGCCTTGCGGTGCGGCAACGCGCCTTCTATAGTCGCGTCCGAAATCATCCCCCAATTTTGAGGAATTGCCCATGGATAGCCTGAGCGTGCTGCGACAGACGCGCCTTTTCGAGGTCATGCCCGAGGAGGAACTGCGCAAGCTCGTTGGCCTTGCCCGAAACATCCGCTATGCCCAGGGCGAGGAAATTTGCCGCGAGGGTTCGCCCGATCATGAAATTTATGTCGTGGTGCTTGGCAGTGTTCGTGCCAGCAAACGCAACCCGGATGGTTCGGAGGAAGATGTCGCCACCATTGGTAGCGGGTCCTACTTCGGTGAGATGTCCATGGCCACGCCCGACCATAAGCGTACGGCGTCCATCCGTGCCCTCGAGGCGACGGAAGTGCTGTCCCTTTCGGGTGACACCATTAACGAACTGGCAGAAAAAGACCCGCGCTTCGGATACGCGTTTTTCAAGGCCCTCTCCCGCGGCCTGGCCCAGCGCATGCGCGCCTCAGCCAGCGACGTTGCCCTGCTGAAATCCCTCGCCCGCCATCGCTGAGTCTGGATTTGCTCGCCCCGCGGCGAGTCAGATAGCCGGAAAAAAGAAGGGCGCCTTGCGGCGCCCTTCGTATTTAAGGTGACTCGGTCGACTTCAGGGGAAGAGTCGTTTCATCTGTCCGAGATCCAGGAACCAGGTCTCACCAGACCAGTCCTTCACACCATCGTTGTCGGTCACCACAAAGGTACGTCCTTTGCGCCCGATAGCGACGCCTTCCGGCTTATCGGTAATCCAACCCTGAGTTGCCTTGAGTGCCGGTTGGAGATCGAACTTCTGCTTCTCGGCTTCCGTAACGAGCCCGTCCTGAAGCGCGGCATCGGATACCTTAACCAGCGTCTTCAAGCCGGCAAAATCACCCCCACGGTTGTCGCGCTCGATGAGGACAAAGCCGTCGGCGACCCTGGTTATTTCGGACAAACCCACCCAACTGGCGTTTTCCGGCTTGGCCGCGAGTTCCCAGTCGATGTGGTCCCAAGATTCGCTTGTCGGGTTGTAGGTCCAAAGGCGAGTCCGGTTGGGCTCATTGAGACCGTTCAGCCCGCCGTCGTCATCATCCAGCGCGTCGCAGCCACCTGCGTCATAATCCCACCCACGCTGTTGGGCAACGACGAGCTGATATTCGCCGGCAGGCAGAGACTGCACGGCCACCCCTTCGAAACCGGACCCGAGCGTCCCGCGCGCGGTCGCCGCGTCGCGGCAGGCGATGACTTCCGAAGGCAGGCCAACTTCCTTAAGGACGTTGCCATATTCATCAACCTGAATGAGCAAGTTCGGGCGGTAGGTTCCAGCGGTCGACAGAACACCCAGACCCTCGCTCGCAATCCATACGGTGCGGTCGGGCGCAATAGCGACACCTTCTGGATCAAAATTTCCCGTTCCGCCAACAATGGCCTGCGAATCTTCAATCACAGCCGGCTTCTGGCTGGCATTGATGCGCAAGATTCGGCTCGTGCCGTAAAAAGAATCCCACACCGCCAACATGCCGGTTTCACGGCCGGGCAGCATGGCCATCCCTGACAGGGCACCCCACGGCACCGGGGTCCCGATGCCTAGAGTATCCGCGGACATGATTTGCGGATACGCAGGTTTGCGACTGCGCAGCTGGTAAATCATCAAGGTCGATCGCACGCCAAATTCCGGGCTGTCGGCTTCGCCGGACGCGATCACCAGATTGCGCGCTGGGATAGTGATTAACCCCTCTGGCTGAAGCGGCGCCGGAAGGAGCTGGTGGAATACCGGCTGGCCACCGCGGACGGTATAGACCGCGACGAAACCCGCTCGCTCAGTGCCCACAAACAGGAACGGCGTATTGCCAAAGCGGCCGTACTCAATCGCCTCGGGCTCCACTCCCTTGTTCTCGGAACGATCATCCGGATAGTGACCGTGCTGAACGGCAAGGTGCTCCAGAGAGTTTCCGCTGTCGAAACGCAGCGTTCCGGCGGCGTCAAACAGCGAGAAACCGCGCGAACCACCCACCAAATCGCCTTCGTTGGCGGTGGCGATGAGGTATCCGCTACCGGGGACCGGGACCCACGAAACTGCATCCGGTTCGCGTGCTACGCCAAGTTTGGAATCGCTTAGCACGATGTCCAGTTTCGGCTTTTCCTTGGTGTCGATTCGGGTCAAGTCCACCGAACCCATGGGGAAATCGCTCACCACCGTTCCGGTCGCGAGGTTGACGATAGCGACGTGGTTATTTTCCTGCAGCGTGACAACGGCGCGATTCGAAGGGTTGATATCAACGAACTCTGGTTCCGGATCTTCGGGCGCGTAATCAGCGAGTCCAGTCAGCGCAACATCCCGTCGGGCCCAGGTCGAGGGTGCGCCGGTCAAATCGATAATCGACAGATATCCCGCAGGATTCCCGAAGGTGATCTGGGGGAGACCACCAAGCAGACCGCCGCCAGAGGTGCAGGTCGAACTGTTCACCTTCTGACCGTCGCTGCTTCCTCCGACGCAGATTGTTTCATCGCGCTGATTCTCGATAGCGATTGCAGCGTATTTTCCGTCTGGGCTGATCCGCAGGGAATCGGGCTGTCCGCCCAAAGCGATCTCGGCAACAACCGTGCGGTCCGAAAGACGGATGACGTGGAGTTCGCCGGCAGGTGCGGTAAGCGAGCTGGTCTGATCGATAGTCACGAGCGCATATTGGTTGCCGAGAATGTCCACCGATGTCGGGCTGCCATCCACGGCCAGGACACCGTCTGGTGAGGGCTCGGCTGGCTTCGTGATATCCACGAACCCAACTTGGTTCAGGACGGCGTCTGTATAGACGAGAAGATTGCCGCGTTCGTTGGCCGCAATGATTTCGGACACCGTTTCACTGGCGCGACTGGCATTGTTCCGATAATTCGCGAGGGTCGCGATGCGCTGAAAGCTCTGCTTGATATTCGCTTGCCCGAACTCGTAGGAATTTGGGCGCAGGTCAGATCCTTCACTGACAGCTGCGGTACCAGCGAGTATGGCGGCAAGCAATTTGCCGGTATTCTTCATGGGATTCTCCGTGCCGAGGGTTTTTGCGAGGCCGGCTCGACATCGCGCGCGTCAGCGGGATGCAGCCACGCGAGAACGATGACCGTCCTGCTTTACGGCCCGGAGAACATTTGGTGACGATTAGGTTAAAGCCCTCGATAACCTCTAAAGCCGGGCGTTGATTCAGTCCACTCGCAACACGACTGCCATAGCGGTATCCCCTGCCGCACAGCCGTGGAATAAACCCCAACCGCCCCCGCGCAAGACGAGTTCCTCGATGAGCTCGATGATGCTCCGCATACCAGTTGGCGCCTGTGGGTGGCCCCAGATCAGTGAGCAGCCGAAGTTGTTCATACGTGAAAGCGCCACGCCGGTATCTGCGGCAAATATCAGGTCGTTCACCGCGAAGGGGTTGTGCGACTTGATGGCCGTGAGCGCGTCGAAGCCGATTCCCGCTGCCGCGAGTGCGCGCCGCGCGGCTGTGATGGGCGCGGCAGGCATCCAGGCTTTCTCTGTGCGGCTCTGACCGAACGCCACGATCCGAATCTTTACCCGAGGGTCGCGTGAAAGTTCAGCCGCGCGCTCCGGGGTGCACACGATCATCGCCGCATTGCCGTCGGCAGGATGGGTCTGACCGCCATAGGTCACCGTTCCACCGTCCACCACCGGGCGCAGGCGGGCAAGCCCCTCGGCGGTGCTTGGGTGGATGCCCTCATCCCCGGTCAGGCTGCCCTGCGTGCGCCGGAATTGGCCATCAGGAATGTCGAGCGGCTGCAACATGTAGCGAGACTGAAAGCTTCCATCCGGGCCGGGGCGCAGGGCATCTTCGTACTGTGCGTATCGTTGAAGCACGAGCTCGTGCTGGGCCTGTGTAGAAACTCCCCAACGCGCCGCACAGTTCTCGGCGGTTTTCACCATTGCACAGGCTGCATACGGGTCGCGTTCGAAATTACCGAGCACCCAATCTTCGGTGTCGCCCGTCCCGCCGGGACCGCGTGGATTCGGGTAGTAGACGTGCGGCCCGTTGGACACCCTATCGGCCGTAACCGTGAACACGCAGCCGGCGTCTCCGCGGGAGATTTCGTCTGCTGCAACGGCGAGCACACGCGCGCTGGTCGCGCAGGCCTGCATGATGGTCGGACCCGCCAGACTCGGTGCGCCCATTTCGGCAGCCAGCCAGGGTAGTCCATAGAACGAATGCTTCTGCGGCACGGTCATGCCTAACACGCCCGCGTCGAGGTTCGAAGCGTCGATGCCTCGCGCAGCCAGTGCAGCTCGCGCGACGTGCGCTGCGAACCGCAGGCTGTGCAGGTGAGAAAGACTGCCCTGCCAACGCGTGAACGGGGTACACCAGTACGCCCCGTAAGGAATTGCGACATCCATCATGATGAGCTCCCGGTCCCCGACCGGTAGGTCGGGGACCATCCGCTGCGCGCGTTTAGCCGCCCAGCGTCTGCTGAATGGTGAGTTTGCCGAGTTGGGACATATGCACTTCGTCCGGGCCATCGGCCAGTCGTATGGCGCGGGCGTACGAGAAAATGTCCGGGATGGGAGTGTCCTGACAGACGCCCATGCCTCCATGGGCCTGCATCGCGCGATCGGCCACCGTTTGACACATCATCGGCACGCTTACCTTGATCATCGCGATAGCGTCCCGCGCTGATTTGTTGCCTTCGCGGTCCAGTCGGTCGGCGGCCCACAGCGTTAGCAATCGGGCCTGCTGGATCTCGCAGCGGGATTTTGCGATGTCCTGCCGGATGCTCGATTGCTCAGACAGCTTGCGTCCGAAGGCAACCCGGTTCTCCACACGATCGCACATGATGTCGAGCGCGCGCTGTGCGGCACCGATGAGGCGCATACAGTGGTGGATGCGGCCCGGTCCAAGGCGACCCTGCGCGATTTCGAAACCCCGACCCTCACCAAGGATCAGGTTTTCGACCGGAACGCGTAGATTGGTCATGCGAACCTCGCCGTGTCCGTGTGGTGAATGGAGATCATTCAAAACACGCAAGGGGCGGACGATCTCAAAGCCCGGGGTGCCGGCCGGCACCAGCACCATCGATTGCTGTACGTGGCGTGATGCATCCGGGTCTGTCTTTCCCATCAGAATGTAGATCTTGTTCCGGGGATC
>JBIKOF010000144.1:0-5325 GCA_044358205.1 Gammaproteobacteria bacterium
CCCGGGCGCGAGATCGCCGGCCCAGAAGAACACGGTCCCGCCTTCTCCGGTTTTGGGATCTGGCTCCTGGAAATAAACCCCGAACAGGTTGAAACGTCGCGGGACGTTCTGATCCGTGGGCCAGCCAAGAAGATGCGGCAGGCTCAGGTACACCGCCAGCCACGCGGCAGCCACGAGCCCTATGCCGGCGAGCTTGACCCGCACGGGCCAGCGCGCGTAAAGCCCAAGCGCCAGCAGACCCAGGCTGACGACCACGTGGGCCGAAATGATTGCGCCATGTCCCAGTTGCAACGTGCTTCCCCTCTCGCTCAGTCCCGCTTGAAGGCCTTGGCCACCAGGCTTTTCTGGATGTGGTTGATGTTCGTGACCGCGCCGCTTGACTGCACCGTAAAGCGCACCGCGGTTTTCTCGTCGTCCTTGCGCTCGAGTGTGATGGTTTCGTAGTACAGCACTTCAAGGCGCGGATTGACCTTGTCCACCCGGATGGTGACGGGCACAGGCTCCGTGTCTTCGGTGGCGTAGTAATGCACGTTGACAATGTATTCGCCGGGAATCACGCCGCGCAGGGTGGTGATTTCCTGATTCAACGGATTCTCGATGAGCTTGCCGTTGATGTTCAAGGTGTCGTTCAGGTTGCCGCGATCGTCGCGGTCCAGATGGATGAGCCCCGCAGCGGCAGCCGCAAAATTAACCAGATTACCGGCCGGATCCTCGACATAGGTATCGATGTCATTGGGGTTTCCGTCCGGCCAGGTGACCGTGATGATGTACTCGGCCTTGGGGTCGATGATGCCCTGCTTGGATTCCGGGTTCATGAACAGCACCGCCAGCACGAACAGATAGGTGATCGCCTGAATGATCTTGAACAGAACCGCGGTGATGGGATCGAACGGCTGCCGGTGACGGCTGCTGGCGCGGGCAAAGACCGACATCGCTGTGCCCCGGCTCAGCCGCGAATGCCGAGGCGGGCGGGCACCAGCACGTCACGCGCGCGGATGCTCAGGTCGAGCAGGCGCTCCATGCCGCGGTCGTGCAGGTAATACGGAATCGAGAGCAGAATGCCGCCAACGAGACTTGCGAGCGTCGTGTAGAGCGCGGTACTCATGCCAACGCTCATCTGGCGGAGGATCTTCTGCATGGTGTTGGCATCCAGCGAACCGGTATCGGCCACCGAACTCAACATCAGGATGAAGCCCACCAGCGTTCCGAGGAAGCCGACCTTCAACATGAGGTCGATGAAGAACCAGCCGAACTCCGTGGTGCCCCGCAGCCGCGAGGCGTACGCCTCCAACAGTTCTGCCGACGCGTCCGCATCGCGCGTGCGGCCGAAATGCTCGCGCAGGAAGCTCGACAGAAACCCGGGTGCTGCCGGCACGCCGCCGGCAAGTTGAATTTGCTCCGCGGTCAGCACGATGGGGGCAGCGCTTGCGGTGAGCGCGGCGACCAGGTGCTCGGCTGCGTCCAGTTCGCGGGACAGCAGGCGGGTGCGCACATAGGTGTGGCCGAGTCCGATGAGATACATCGCCATCACGACCAGACAGATCTGGCTGCGGTCGGCGCCCAGCATTTCCTGCATCAGCCCATGGTCCACGCTGACCACAACGCCAAAGGCCACGAGCGCGGTGAGGGTCCACCAGACGAGGAGCAGGAGCTGCGGCGGGGGCGACAGGCGGAACTCGTAGGGATTGAACATCGCATCGGCCTCGGGCCAGGCCAACGCCCGGCGGATTGAAAACATTGTGGGGCGGTGGTGGCGCCAAGTGGCTCAGGGTACCGGACGCTCCAGTACAAAGGACAGGATTTCTCGCATCACGCCATTGACGCGCTGCGCAAAAGCGACCACACGCGGATCGGGATGGGTCTCGGGCAACAAGTTCAGGCTGATTACGGTTTGCTTACCCTCCTCGTGCACGGTGGCCTTGCACGGCATCAGAGCCACATAGCCGGGATCCAGCAACAGCACCTCGCGGGCTTGTTCAACGCTGCAGAACAGGATCACTTCCACGTCAGGAAAGCCCTCATAGCCCCGTTTACGCAGCGCCTTGCCGATGGTGTTGCGGCCGGTGATGCGATAGTTGTGCTCCGTGATGGCGAAGTCGAGTTCCTGAATGACATCCGCGAAAGACTTGTCGGTCGTTGCGCGCAGAATCGTGATGGCCGCCGTTTCCGAGGCGAGCGGCGGCCGGGACGCCGGGGTGGCGGGCTCTGCAAAGACACAGGTGGCGAGGAGCAGGAGTGCAGCCGCAAGTGCGCAACGCCGCCTCATTTGAGGATTACCACGCGCGTACCCACATCGACGAAGCGACGGAGTTCGCGAATTTCGCGATTGGTCAGCGCGATGCAGCCCTGCGTCCAGTTCTGCCAGCGCTGCACGTGCAGCCGGTCGTGGTTTTCCTCGCCGATGCCATGAATGCCAATGGCACCCCCGAGCGGCGTGTCCTGCGGCGGCAGGCGATCCTGCCGCTGGGCATCGAGGATGCGGCCGAAGTCGTCCTTGTCGATGAGGTCGCGCTTCAGGCCGAAGTAACCGTCCTTGGCATTGGGATAGTTGAGCCGGAAGAACATGTCGAAGGCGCTGTCCTCGTTGAAGCCCGTGATGTAGTACACGCCCTCGGGCGTCTTGTTGTCGCCCCGAATGCGCTTGTCGCCAAGCCCCCCGCGACCGCTGGCTGCCACGTAGCGGCGGGTGATGCGCGTGCCCTGTTTCACCAGCAGCACACGCTTGGATTTGTGAATCTCGAGTTCGAAGCGGGGGCGAGAAAACGGGGCGTGCGCCGGCGACTGGACACCGGCCACCGTGGGCCCCGCGGCCAGCGCCGCTGCGCTGCCCAACACGCAAAACAGGCCGGTCAGCAGCAGGCTTGAGGTGGCATTGCGAAGGCGCCTCTGCCACGGCGATATGGTTCGACCCGACATCCCCTGCGTTACATCCGTCTCATTCAAAGGATGTCCGGAGTATACGACCCCGATCGGGTTTGGACACCCCGCGTCCGGTCCTGCGGTGCGGCATGCGGGCGTGCTACGCTTCATCCCACCTTTGCACAGCCGCCGACTCCTTCATGACCACTTCCGGCCCCGCGCGTTATACCCGAATGGCGATGCTGCTCCACTGGAGCATGGCGGCGCTCGTCTTTGCGCTATTTGCGATTGGCTGGAGCATGGTTGATTTGCCGAAAGGGCCTGAGCGCGGCGCCACCTTCGCACTGCACAAGTCGCTCGGGCTTACCGCTTTCATGCTGCTCGTGTGGCGGCTGGGATGGCGAGTCCGGCATCGCCCGCCCGCGTTGCCGGCGAGCGTCGCGCGCTGGCAGCAGCGTCTCGCCCACGGCGTTCATCATCTGTTCTACCTGCTGTTGGTCGGGCAGCCGCTGACGGGCTATCTGTCCTCGTCATTCAGTGGGTATGACACGCGGTTCTTCGGGGTGCCGCTGCCAAGCTGGGGTCATGAGAATCCCCCGCTAAACCAGTTCTTCACGGATCTACACGTGGCGGGTTCGGTGTTGCTTGCGGCGCTTGTCGCGGTTCATCTCATCGGGACGTTCGTTCATTTGCTGCAGCCGGGCGAGCGGCTGCTCAGGCGCATGCTGCCCTGGTAGGGCGCCCATGACGGACCGCGCGACCCCGCCTTCCCTGCGTCGGGTCCTGTTCGGATACGAACTGACATTTTTCCTGCTGGTCGCCATCACCGGTGGTTTAGGTGCCGCTGCAGCCTATTTCTGGCAGCAGACTTCCACCGAAACCCTGCGCCTTCATGGCCTGCAGGACGCGGCGCAGGAAATCCGCACACTGGCCTTTCGCCAGCTTCAGGAGGTGGCACTGGCCCGCCTGCGCGCCGATCCGTCTGCTGAAGCCGTGTACGCCGGCTACTACGAGGACATCCAGACGCGCTTCAACAAACTGCGGCGCAATTCCGCCTCGCGCGGCGAGGATTACGCGATTCAGTACTACCAGGAAGCCTATAGTCAGCTGCAGTCGCGACTGAACGGGATCTTTGAAGATGCGCTGTTGCTCAACCGCCTCGTGCGTAGCCGCCAGCTCGATCCCAACTACGAGCAGAGTCTGGTGCAGGAACTGGAGGCCAGGCACGGCAACCTGCAGGGCCTGCTGCGTCAGGCCATCACTTCCCAGCAAACGCGCATCGCGCTTTGGACGCGGTACGCCCCGCTGGGCATGACCGTGGCAGTGATGCTGGCCTTCGCCCTCATCTGGCGCTCGCGACGCGGATTCGCGCGCAGCTTCGTCAAACCCGTCCGCCGGATCCTGGCCGATACGCGCCGATTATCCGAGGGCGATCTGGATTTGCGCATTCCGGAAGCCGGCGTGGGCGAAGTGGTGGCGCTGGCGCGGGGCATCAACCACATGGCAAGTGAGCTGGCAGCGAGCCAGGCGGCGCTGGTGGAATCGGAGCGGCAGGCGGCTTTGGGCGCACTGGTGCCCGTGGTAGCCCACAACATCCGCAATCCGCTCGCCAGCATTCGCGCCAACGCCCAGTTGCTGGAACACGCCGAATCCCATGCCGAAACCGTTGAGACCGGGCGTGACATCGTGGAAGCGGTAGATCGCCTCGGGCGATGGGTCAGCGCGCTGGTGTCGTATCTGCATCCTTTGCGCCCGCAACCGGAACCGCGGGCTGCTACTTCACTTTTGGAGGCGGTGCTCGGTTTGTTACGCCCACGGCTTGCCGAGAAGGGGCTCGAGATCCGCCGCGAACCCTGGGACGACACTTTGCAGGTGGCGGTGGATCGCGATCTGATGGAGCAGGCGCTTTATGGACTGGTGAACAACGCGGTCGAAGCCTCGGCGCACGGCGGGCGTATCACGCTTGGCGTGATGGCGGAGGGGGATAAGGTCGTCCTTTTCGTGCGCGATGAGGCAGGCGGCATTCCCTTCATTCCCAATCCGTCGGATTTGAGTCCGGGCCCCACCTCCAAGCGCTTCGGTACCGGGCTCGGGATCCCCGTTGCCTTCAAGGTGTGCAAGGCGCATGGCTGGGAACTCGGCTTCGAAGTCATGGACAATGCAGGCACGCGGGTTAGCCTGACGGCGCCACGACTGGCCTGAGGCTCGGTCCGCAGCCTGTGCCCAAACCGCGCTGACCCGTCATTGATTGCCGCCCCGAAGAGAATCCAAAAATCAGCATGTCCCAGTCACCGCCCACCGGCCCATCCTCCACTGCTGAGCCCAGCCCTGCGGCGGGGCCACACCTTTTGCTGGTGGAAGACGAAGCCCTGTTTGCACGCGCCGTCACCCGTCGCCTCGAAAAGGCCGGTTTTGCGGTAACCGCCGTGGGCACGCTGGAGGAGGCATCGCGGGCGCTCACCGACA